>DAOWCC010000220.1 GCA_030639665.1 Elusimicrobiota bacterium
GGTTACTTTTGAATCATCCATGATTATTGTCATGATTCAAATTATGACGCTTACGGACCAAATAATGCAATAAGCCTATTTGGGGCTCATTTATATTGGAAACACTTTTGATTTCAGGCTCATCCTGTATTGGA
The DNA here is from genome assembly GCA_030639665.1 of Elusimicrobiota bacterium. Classification (GTDB taxonomy): domain Bacteria; phylum Elusimicrobiota; class Elusimicrobia; order Elusimicrobiales; family UBA9959; genus JAKLQJ01. The sequence goes on from DAOWCC010000220.1 coordinate 135, forward strand.
CAAGACTTCTTCTGTTCGCGTAAATCTAAAATTGCTATACTTTCCATAGTTTCTCTATATAATAAGGGGCATAATTAAGACATGACAATATTAAAAAAAGTTTCGTTTTTTAAAAAATTGAGTTCCAAAGACTTGGAAAAAATATTTTCCATCGCTAAGGTTAAGAAATTTAATAAAAATGATATTGTTTTTCACAAAAGTGAAATAGGAAATAATTTCTTTGTAGTCCAATCGGGAAAAATAAAAATATTCACATCCATAGGACCAAACAAGAAAAAAACATTTGCTTTTCTTGAAAAAGGAGACTTTTTCGGTGAAATGTCATTGTTGGGAAGCAAAATCCGTTCCGCCTCGGCGCAAGCCGTAACAGATAGTGAACTGCTTGTAATTGGCAGACTTAGTTTTAAAAAACTATTGGTGAAAAACCCTGATTTTACATTAAACTTGCTTCAAACATTGGTAATAAGGCTAAATAATTCCGATAGAGAAATAGAAAATATGCTCTTTCATAATATTTTGGGAAGATTAGCGGGCAAAATAGTCGAGTTTGCTCCAAAAACAAATAAACTCCCCATTATCGTAAATATTGATCAAAATGAACTTGCCGAATGCATAGGCACAACCAGAGTACCCATTTGCAGAGCCATAAATTCTCTTAAAAAATGTAAAGCCATTGATTATAAACGCTCCGAGATAACCATTTTAAATCTTAAACAATTGAAATCAATAGCGAATATGTAAATAAGGGTTATGAGGTAATTTTAGAGAGCATAACTAAACAAACACGAAGAAAAAAACATGGAACCATTAAGAGCGCTAAGAGGCTTCAGAGATTTACTGTCACCGGAAACGGATATATTTTCTTATATAGAAAATGCGGCAAAAGAAATTTTTAAAGTTTATTCCTACAATGAAATAAGAATTCCCACCGTGGAAATGGCTGAACTGTTCATTAAATCCACGGGCGAAACCACCGATATTGTTGAAAAAGAAATGTATTCTTTTATCGACGCGGGCAAAAGAAACATTGCCCTCCGGCCCGAAGGCACTCCTTGCGTAGCCAGAGCTTTCGTACAGCATAAATTAAATCTTTCTGGAAAAAATTCCAAGTTTTTTTATATCGGCAATATGTTTAGAGCCGAAAGGCCTCAAGCGGGAAGATTCAGAGAATTCGAACAATTGGGCATTGAATATTTGGGCAATCCTTCCGCTTCCGCCGATGCTGAAGCCATAATTTTACTTATGGCTTTTTTAAAAAAAACGGGAGCAAAAGATTATTTTGCCGAAATAAACTCGCTAGGCTGCTCCGATTGCAGGGAAAAATATAAAAAAGAGCTTTTGGAATACTTGAAAAAAAACGCGTCCGAATTATGTCAGTGGTGCCAAAACAGAATTGAAAAAAATCCTTTAAGAGCCTTGGATTGCAAAACCGACGGTCCTAAACTTTCTCTCGAAGCGCCAAAACTCTCACTTTGCGCCGATTGTTCCACTCATTTTGAGAAAGTGGAAGAACTTTTACGCATAGCGAAAATAGATTTTAAAGTAAATAAAAATCTTGTCAGGGGGCTTGATTATTATACAAGAACGGTTTTTGAAGTAAAGAGCTCCGCCTTGGGAAGCCAAGACGCTATCGCGGGGGGAGGAAGATATGACAATCTTGTAAAATCCATGGGCGGACAAGATACTCCCGCCGTGGGTTGGTCTTTAGGCGTGGATAGATTGGCCATACTTCTAAAAGACACTATAACTCTTAAAAACAATAGTCCAAAGGTATTTGTCGTCTGCGCGGATAAAAACGCCTTTAATGAGTCTTTTAAAATTCTAAATGATTTAAGAAACGGAAACATCTCCGCTGATTTCTCAAATTTTGAATTAAGCTTAAGGTCTCAAATGCGTTCAGCCGATAAATCGGGCGCGACTCTCGCCTTAATTATGGGAGAAGAAGAATTAAAAAATTCTTCTTGTTCGATAAAATTTCTTAAATCAGAAGAAAAGCAACAAGAAATTCCTTTAAATGAACTTTTGAAAAAAACAAAAAATATCTTAAACAAAGAGAACCACCCATGATTAGAACTCATACCTGCGGACAATTAAACAAAAAAAACATAAATGAAACCGTCACAATCTGCGGCTGGCTTAATATCAAAAGAAATCACGGGGGAGTTATATTTCTCAATGTGAGAGATATTTACGGCATAACGCAAGTGGTGGCAAATCCCGAAAAAAATATTTTTAAAATTGCCGAAGAGATTAAAAGCGAATATGTTATTAAAATCACAGGTAAAGTCGTTTTAAGGCCGGAAGGGAATATTAACAAAGATATGCCCACGGGAGAAATTGAATTGGACGCGGACAAAATAGAAATATTAAACGCGTCAAAACCCCTGCCTTTTGAATTAAGCGAATACGCGGGCGTAAGCGAGGAAACAAGATTAAAATACAGGTATCTGGATTTGAGAATGCCGGCTATGGCGAAAAACATGGTTTTAAGAAGCCGCGTGGCAAGCATTGTAAGAAACCATTTAAACTCTCTGAATTTCAATGAAATAGAAACCCCGATACTGACAAAATCCACGCCGGAAGGCGCGAGAGATTATGTGGTTCCCTCAAGAACCATTCCCGGAAGTTTTTACGCCCTTCCGCAATCGCCGCAAATATTCAAGCAGCTTTTAATGATATCCGGCATAGATAGATATTATCAGCTGTCCAGAAATTTCAGAGATGAAGATTTACGAGCGGTCCGGCAGCCTGAACATACTCAAATAGACATTGAAATGGCCTTTGTAAGCGAAGATGATGTGATAAAAACAGTGGAAAGTTCAATGAAAGAAATGTTTACGCA
>DAOWCC010000045.1 GCA_030639665.1 Elusimicrobiota bacterium
AGGAATAAACGATGTTGGCTCCAAACTTAATCTGAAAGGTCCGGTTTTCAGCATTATTTCATTTCCCGCCTTATCATTAGCTTCAACCTGAAGATCATAAAAACCATCGTCCGGCACAGATGAAACTATTCCTCCATCGGATAATGGTATTTCAGCGCCGCTTTCCATATCCGTCAAAAAACCTTTGACTATAGACGGCAAAAGATCATTGTCATCTGAAATATCCATTTTAAATCTTTCCAAAAACAAAGGGTTTTGTGTTTCATTGAATATGGTTATTTGGTTTTCCTGCTGATGCGCCAACATTATTTTATTGTCCGGGCCAACAAAAAGATTTGTAATTGATAAAGGATAGTTTATACGCCTTAGAAGGGTATTGGTCACACCGTCAATCATAAGCATGTTTTTTCCATCATAAGCGTATATCATATGGGTTTGCGGATTAACTGCCAATTCATAACTAAAATAGCCCATATCACTAAAATCCAGCTCACTAATCAAGGCAAGAGTACCTGCATTGTCGGTAAAAAGTTTTTTTCTGGCCCAACTTAGTAGGTAAACATTATTAAGCATTGGATCAAGCGCAATACCTCCATATCCATGTCCCGCATCGGTACATATCATTTGCATACTATGGTAATCCAAAGCGCAAATCGCCGGGAACATATTCCCTCCAATTAGAACTCTATCAGCGGAAGGATCATAAAATATATTTTCGGGAAGTCCGGGATTACTGCCTTGCCCAGGTAAATTTCCAGTGGATATGCTGTTTTCAATTTGAATATAAGGAGATGTCTGCGTTTTACTTAAAACATAAACGCGCATCTCATTTCTGGCTGCAATGAAAAGCTTCTCAGGACTATCATCAATAGCTGCCAGAGAACTGCCAAAAGAAAGATGTCCGATTGTATTTAAAGTGTCCGCATCAATAACACTCACGCCATTGGAATGAAGGGCATAAAGTTTTCTTCCGACATCGTCCAAAATAATTTTATTAGTCACATTTGAAACTGAAATTCTGCTATAGAATTTATACCCATCCTTCGCGTCCAAAACATCTATTTCAGGAGCTCCGGACTTTGCCACAAAAACAAAGTCCCCGGTAGGGTCATAAACCGTCGCGGAAGGATTGCCGGAAATACCTGAAGAATACGCGCTCAATGGAGCGGATAAATTTACCGCGGGGGAAATACTGTCTTGAACAATTTCAAATATGCCGGAGGAAAGAGTTTCTTCATTTCCAAGCGGATCGGACGCGTTTACATGAAACGAATAAAAACCCGGCTCAAGCGATGGAGAGTCTTTATCAGCAACAGTAATGGTTGAAACCGCTAAACCTTCATGTTTCAATAGATGCGCGGATGAATCCAGAGGAGAATTAACATCCGTTATTGAAAAACCAACTGAAATGGAATCAATATCCTTATAAAACGCCTGTAGTTTATCTTCAAAAACGGTAATAGTTCCTGAAGATGGATCACATGAATAATAGTTTTGCTTGGAAGAATTAAAAGCAAGAGAACGAACGCCAAGGGAAGCCGAGCCAAAATCAAGCCTTCCTATAAGCGAATTGTCTTTGGTATTAAATACATATATGCCATGCTCAGAGCCTGCCGCATAAACGCGTTTTGAATCGTTACGCAATAATAGGCTTCTTCCTAAATTGTCAGTACCGGCGTCTATCACGCTGACAATTTTTTTTCGTCCGACATCAATCACTATAAGTTTTCCCTGATTTTTTGTGGAAATATACGCGCGTTTATTATTGTCATCAATAAGAAGACCCACAGCTTCCTGAGAAACAGCGGGCATATAACTAAATATCTCGTTATGACCGACGCTGACATCAAATCCGCGCAAATGGAAATCAGAACCGACGGCGTAGAGAATTTTCAAATGAGAGGAATAATAAATGTCAGCAGCCTCCATATTTACAGATTGCGTAAAGTTCATTGTATTCGCGTCAAAAACTTCAATTAAATTTCCATTAGTAATGTATAGCAAATCCGTATCCTCATTTACGGCAATTGCGGGTTCAGTCACAAGCAAAGGATTTCCCGGTAAGGGTTTTCTGGTGATTATAGAACCATCAGCCCCATCAATCACAAAAAGGCCGGTCACTTTTTGTGAATAACCGTCCGGAATATATTCCGTAATCGCATACACTTTATTTAATTTTTTATTAACTCCAAGAACTTTAGAAGCAACATCAATTGTAGTAATCTTATTTTCTGAAATGGCATCTAAAACGGTAATTTCCTGACCGCCAATATAAATTCTGCCGACATTTTCATTCACAACCACAGTCTCAGCTCCCAGTATCCCACCTATTTTATGGCCGTTTAAAGGATTGGTTAATGTTATCTTAGGAGCCTGCTCGTCAGGTTTAACCAAAATGCCGTCGCTCATTCCGACTCCGCTCCATAGCCCTTGTTTATTACAAGACTTAACAGAAAAATACAAAGTTTGTCCGGGTTGTGGATTAATACCGGTATGTGTGACCTTTTTAGACTTTCCTGAAGACAGAAAACTGGAAATATCTCCGCCGCCTGTATTAAACTGAGAAACTGTATCTCCCGCGTAAAGACGGGTATTTGCCGTCAAAAATCCGCCTTCCGCGACCGGACCCAGCACAGCCCATGCGTCCGGTCCTGAATCCGGGATTATTCCATCTAATGAAGGCTTTGCGGTATAAAGCATATATTCGTATTGATCATCAAAACCGGAAACATACAAACGATTATTAAACGAAACAATATTGCTTCTCCCAGGGGTGGCAAGATGATGAAACCAATCCGTTTTAAAGGGAACATCCTGATGCTCCCACGGCTCTAGCATCCCTTTAGCATTATTTATTTTTGCTGAATAAAGTCTCTCTCTCTCTATTAGAAAAAATTTCCCATTCAAAACAGTCACGGAAGGCCGCGGGAGAGATGATTTTATACTTGACATAGTCAATTCCAGCCATTGTCCAATAGCACCAGTTACGGGATCAATATCGGTGACAAAAACTCTGAGATAGAGAGGGGAAAAATAAGGGGGAGCCTGTCTTCCAATAAAAACATATAATTTTCCATTGTAAACTATTGAATCATGGCTATGAGCTCTTATTGGAAGCTGCGTGCCGGAAAACCACTGACTTATATTCCCATCTTTATCCGGTTTAGCATAATGTACAAGTTTACTCGCGCCACAAAAGGTTTCATTACCATAAATTCCTCCTCCTGTTACATAAATAGTGTCACTTGAAGAAACAACATCGAAGTCTTTAATCAAATAACCCGCGCAATTATAACCACTATACCACTCTTGACTTTTATCTTGAGGACCAAGAATTTTTTTTAAATTATGAAACTTTCCTGATGAAGCATCTATATCGGCGCTAAGCATATAAAATAAACTGGCGCTCGGCAGTTGGGTAGGAGATGTATCTGGATACATTTCAGAATGCGGATAGATATCATAAAGTCTATTTCCCAAAATAGCTGAACGACCACGAAGAAGAACATCAATGCCGCTAGAGACGGGCTCTTTCAAATCATTGGTTTCAAAGTCCAATGAAGAGGAAATTCCAATTGAGTAATAACTTTCCTCTATGCCGGACTCAGGATCATTAACTATCCAGGAAGCTCCCAAACGGTCATAAAGATACGATTCTAAGGAGTCAGCGCGTACTATAGGAGTTGAAGGCGGAGTGTTGTCCTTTGCAACCGGAATTACTATGGAAACTATGTTTGATATATCGGAAAAGTTATTAGCCCCATCAATAGCTTTGACAGCAAAATAATATGTCCCCGCTAGATTCAATCCGCTAACACTAGTCAAAGCAATGCTGGTTGACGAAAAAACAATCTCACTTTCAGAGGGAATTGCATTCGAAAACTCTTCCTCGGTTTCTATCGGAGATCTGAAATAGCGCAGCTCAAAATCAACAATGCCACTACCGCCTAAATCAATAGGAACACTCCACATCAAGTCAATTTCATTAAAAGTGTTTCCTAATGCTGAATCTAAATCCACTACTGCTTGAGGAGGGATGGAATCCATACCGGCGCTAGCGCTCACAATAGTGGAAAGTGAACTTCGGTTTTCCTCTTCATCTATGGCAAAAAAAGCGATATAATAAGTCGCGCCTCTGGAAAGGCCATGCAATGTAAAGACTTCAGTTGAACCAGATAATTTTGGCGCTATATTGTTCGGATATTCCGCAGCGGAAAGCAAAAAATCATTTTCATTGGAAGGAATATCAGTAGAATAAAATATCCCGTAAGATGCCGCGCTTCCAATTATTCCATTATCCCCTGAAGCTTCCCATAGTAGATTTATTTTACCATCAAGATGAGATTGCATTGCGGATAATTCTGAAACCGAACCGGGAGAAACATTATCTACCGTTTTAGTGGATGTAAAATGACTCCCGGGATCTCCAAATGACCAATCTGATGAGTTGCCACTATCGTCATATGCCCTTAGAATAAAATAATAAACTGTATCCTGCTCAAGATTTTTAATCTCAAAAGATTCTTGTGCACCGGCAACAGATGTTGAATTATAAATTACGAAGGGAAACTCTTCTTTAGGAGCATAAGGAGCGTCAGATAATGAATAACGAATATCGTAATAAGCCGGAGAACCGGAAGTTAAATCATCCCCTGTGGCTGTCCATCCTAAAGTCACTGAGGTAGAACTTTTATCTATAACATGCAAATCCATTACCCTGCTTGGCGGAGTAGTGTCTCTAAGCGGTGGTAATTTAAACTTTTGAACCAGGCCTTCATGAAACGCGGTGTACACATTTCCATCACCATCGCATGAAAATCCGGTTATGATTCCGGAAAAATATTCCGGTCTGCCAAACTCCATAATAAGATTTCCATGTTGATCGAAAATATGCACTTGGTTTAAGTTATAAGCATATGCCAAAATAAAATCATTTGAAGGCTCTGTACATACCTCCGAATAATTAGCCCCTATTTCTCCGAATTTTTTAATATACTCACCGTTATTATTAAAAACAAGAATTCCATTATAATAGTCCGCAATATACAATAATTCTTCCGATTCATTGAGGGCAATATCACGAAAACGAGAAAATGATCCTCCGGGAAAAGATCCGTTTATTTGCCATTCTAATTGTCCACTACTATTAAATTTTTGAAAAACTCCATAAGAACCAACCACATACATATTATCCACAGAATCAGCAACAACTCCCGGTGCCCATTGGCTTAGAAGATGAATCTTAAGCTGATTTCCGTCAAGGTCATGAATAAGAATGGCACTAGAATGACCGCTGGCAAGATAAATTTTATTAGATTTGGAAATTGATATATCAGCGCCTGGCCAAACTGGTTTAAAAGAAGAAACCAAGACTCCCTCGCTGTTGTATTTATTAACAGGCTCACTCCATTGAGGAGCCACATAGATAAACTCTTCACCCCAAATTTCAGTAACATCTACGGACGGCCAAAACAGCTGGGTACTAAAATTTAATGCGGACTCAATTATGCCAAAACTTTCAGAAAATATAACTGATTGACCATCAGGATTACTTACAAAAACATTCCAGTAACCACCTGACATTCCCGATAAATTAAAAGTTGCCTTTATTTCATTTGAAGATACTAAAAGAACCGATGTTGCAGTTATTTGGTCATCACCTTTAGTTAATTTTACCTGCGCTCCTGATTGAAAATCTGAGCCATTTACAGTTATCTCCAAACTACCTATATTAACTTCGTTCTCAGGACTTATAGATGTTATAGTCGGAAAAGAATAAGAAAAGCCATTTCCAAAACACAAGAAAAACAAGATTGTTGAAAGGAATAAAATTAAGCCACGAAATTTGAACATATGAAAACCCCTAAATTTCCTTTGATTTAAATTAATGTTCCAAAACCCTTACAACTGGAATATAAAATAATTATAATTAAAATACCCTCTCATTGTATTGCAGTTTTTAAAACTCAATTCAATAAATAGTTATCCCTAATTAGGTTTATCTTTTATTCTCAAAAACCACACTCAAAAGCACGGGCAGACTAAAACTTTAAGCCTTATAAGAATCTTCCAACTAAATTTTATAATGATGCTCCCCACAAATGTAACCCTACCACCCGCTTATGGCGCTATATGCGCCATCCATAAAAATCCGCTTCGCAAGCGGGTGGTAGGGTAACCATAGTTACTTTGTACCAGACTATCTGACGCTTGTCAAGAACGCAATCGTCACACAACGGCTCACCTTACCAATGAAAAATCGATGCTCGTTTTTCTTGTAAAAATGGCTTATATTTTGGAATTATTGAGTCTGGGTTGATAATAAAACCAGCCCTTTCCTCTTTTGTTTTTTATTCTGCGGGAAATCTTTGGACCCAGGTTTTGTCGAAGTCTGCACATCAGAGAGCGGAAAGCGTCTTTTTTATTCATTAAATCATCCTTTTGAAAAAGACACTTAATCGCCGATTCTTCACTTACACAATTTGAAACATTTTCAAAAAGAAGAGAAAACAAGCTAAACTGCTCTTTTGAAAGAGACGCAACCGTTTCATCCCCTTTCATCACGCTCAAGGTTTTAAAATCAAGAATCAAATCCGAATCAAAATTGGTTCCCCTCTCCCAGTCTATTCTTCTGAGCAGACCTTTTATCAACGGAAGGATTTGTTTAGGTGTTTTGTCTTTTTCAATGAACATATCAGCCTGACAATCATTGTAGCTTTTTGACCTTTCTTCCGAATATCCGCTAAGTATAACAATGAGAACTTTTTGTATGCTTTTGTCAGCGCGTATTACGCGGCAAATATCCAAAGCTGTGCCATCATTGAAATTATAATCGAGCAAGAAACAATCAAACTTATTTGTTTTCGTTAATTCAATAATTTCTTTGCATGAAAGAGAGGATGTCACCGTAAAATTTGAGGATTCAAAAGCTCTTTTCAAATATCTTAAGCAAGTCTTATCGTCGTCGCCTATCAAAATGTTGTATTTCTTCATATCCAACCACCAGTGAAGATATTCTATAAAATTATTTGAACTTACTGCGAATAAGAAAGACATCAAATTATTTATGATGGGAATTATATATGTATAGTTGTTAGTAATACTTGTTGAATTATTGTTTTCAAGGATGGGAAATTTCTTACAATCCGCTCACTGCTTGAACACTGGGGGTGTCCATAGCAAACCTTTGTCAGCCCAGTCCACTCTCTGCTTTCTCGCCTTATGGCGAACTCGGAAATATTCATAGAATATCCGCCGCCTTTAAATTCTAAAGCAACAGCTTGGCAACCAAACACTACAAACTCCATTAACCCCATGAATGCAAAATAAATCACACGCAAATTACGCAAAAACAAACATAAAGGAATTTAATCTTAGGCCAAATCATAAATATTATTTTTGGCCTTTGATTAATTTTAAAAGCTGTTTGGCATATATATGATTTGGTTCAATTTCCAGCGTTTTTATCAAATAGTTTTCTGATTTACCGTGTTTTTTTTGGGAATAATAAATGACAGCTTTGTTATAAAACATATTCGGATGCGTGAGCCCTTTATTTTCCGCTTGCTCTAAAACATACATAGCTTCCGGAAATTTTCTTTTATCCATATATATATGCGCCAAATTTAAATATGGATAAATATTTTCGGGATTTATATTAATCGAAAGTTTTAGAATTAATTCTGCTTCCGAATTAAGTTTATTCTTAATCAAAACAATTCCAATATTAACCAAACTTTGCGAATAAATTTTCCGAGACAACTGATTGTTTAGAATTTTTCCAAGAGACTGTCTTATTCTTTTGAAATTTTCCGGTTTATTAAATGTTTTTTTTTGTAACTCCATCCCTATTTTTGCGGTTTCTTTGGATTGAACATAAATAAGACTTAAAATAAAATCTGATATTACTGAATTAGGACTAATCGCGAGAGATCTTTTAGACTCATGTATCGCTTTTTTATATTGTCCCGTTATAAAATAGATATGAGCCAATCGCTCATGAATTTCCAAATCATTCGTAATATCATAAACAAAAATCGTATTACCGATAATTTTAATCGGTTTTTTATTTTTAAGCCAGAAAAAGGTATTAACGCCTATTTTTGAAAGATATACTCCTTGCAAATTGGTAACACTAATCGCTAAAATTTCTTTTCTAGGATGCTCGGAATTAACATGTTTTTTATCGCCCCAAATACCAAAAGAGAATAAATCCTGAAAATCATGCTCTAAATAATTAGGCAAAGAAGAACCATAATAAGATAAAACCACATCGGAAACACCTTCCTCTTGAATAAATTTTTTCAATCCCTTAAGATTTTGCCCCCAATCATAATTTGAATCAAGGAAATATTTCCATCCATTTTTGGAGCCGCCAATAGTTTCATTGAAATACGACAGATAATCCGGATGTGATTTTATAGAAGCAATCGCTTGCCATATAATAAGAACGACTATTATAAACAACTGCGAAATTTTCTTAAACTTGCCGTTTAGAAACGATTTAATACTACCGCAATCAACTATAATCGGCGATTTTAAAATACCGCCGCACAAAACAAATATACACGGATAAACAGGCAAAATATGACGCAAACCAATCTGCAATGATGAAAAGGATGCCGTAACCATTAAAACAATCGGAAATAACAAAAGATAACTTTCTTTGGCAATAATTTCTTTAAAAGTATTTTTTTGCCTGATTAAGTTAATAAACCAAAAAGACAATAACAATATTACCGGTATGGGCGTTTTCAAAAAAAACACATATATAAAATAATACCAAAAGCCGGTGAAAGAATATTTGCCGGCGATAAATGTCATCTGCCCATGTTTAATGTATTCCATGGCATATTGCATTCCGACAAAATATTCCCTTATTGAAAAAATTTTATAAAAAAGCAGTATTACAAAAAAAGCAACGAAATAAATGAAAAAAGTGCTTATAAAATACTTCTTTAATTTTAAAGGAGGCTTCTTGACAAAATAATTCAGCAATCCATATATAAACGGGAATGGGATTAAAAGCAATGCCGTATATTTGGTGTTCAACGCGATACCCAATGAAATCCCGGCCAACAGAATATATCGGACAGAATAGCTTGAATGGATTCTGTGTAGGTAATATAACATTAAAAACGCGAATAAACTTAATGCCAAATCTTCAGTGACAAGCCCTGAATGAGCCAAAACATTAGGGCAGCTCGTATAAAGAAACAGAGCTAGCAACCCCGCATAATTTCCGTATAAATTTTGCGCCCATTTAAACACAAAAAAACCCAATATCAGCGATAAAAAAATTATCATTAAACGCGAATGAAAAATAATCTTGTCAGCCGGAATATCATTGCGGTATAAAAACTTTAAACAAAACATCCATACGGAGTTATTGCTATTGGGCAATGTCCACCAATTCTTATTTTTAGGCAGGTATTTGGTATCGCTTTTTTGCCAGTCTATATCATTTGTGGAAAGATTTGGCTTTAGAAATAATAAAGGCAGGCTGGAAAACACCGGAACAAAATTGGTTTTATCTTTTCGCAAACGATAATCCCCTGTTTTTAAAAACGAATAACCGTAACTGACATAATACTGTTCATCATAGGTTGGGGAAATTGTGGAAATGTATAGGCATTCTCTAACAGCGAAAATTAGAAGCAAAAATCCAACAACGCAATAAATAATTTTATTTTTATTAAATTTTCTCATCAATTTGCCAAATATTAAAAACACTCAATAAATAGTTTTCAGTGACATTATGGTTATATTTAATTTTTTTGCCAAGATTTTATCCGCGGAAGCCGCAATCTCCAACACCCTTATTATTTTACTATTTACAAACCTATGGCAGCGCCGTATCAAGTCCCCTGGACATCAGATGGTCTAATTACTTTTTTCTCTCTATTTTTTGTCAAAGGGAAAGCAAAGGCCGTCCATATGCCTGAAAATAATATTCCGGCCAAGGCGTAAAAACCTCCGCTGATAATTGTAAATGAAGAAATAACTGAAATGCACAGCGCCGTGAAACCTTTGGAAAATCTATAAGTAAAAGCATCGGCAACCTGCTTGGCGCGATAGCGGGTATCAAAAGAAAAAGGAATATAAAGAATTTCCTTGCTGGCCCTGAAAATGGAATAATCGATTCCCTTAAAGCACATATATCCGAAAGCGACAATGGCAAGCTGAGGATGAATAAATAAAACAATAAAATTAGCAAGATGAATAAGAGGAATCACAACCTGAATTACCCTTATGGACACCTTTTTCAAAAGAAAAGGAGTAATAAAAAACTGCATAATAAAAGAAAAAATATTAACCTTCATCCAAAAACTTCCGAAATAGGCCGTTCTTAAATCTTTGCCGTTTATGGAATCCTGCACCAATTGCGAGAACTGGAGATTAAGAACAGCGGACACCACCTGCGTCATAAATATTACAAGAGCGATATATAAAACGGTTTTATTGCTTTTAAGTATGCTCAGATGAAGATGTCCTTTCGCGCCTTCTTTCTCATCCTTTGAAGGCAAAGGCTCTCCCGCCTTATTAAACGCCAGCCAGGCAAATATAAAAGCCGGAATCAGCATAACCGCCGCGGCCAAAATAAAGTTTTCAGTTGTAAAACTTACGGCATAGCGGCTTATAAAATATGCCGCGACTATAGGTCCAAACGCCCCCATGCCGGCGATGGGGCCATTGTATATTTTGGCTTCGGAATCCTTTAATGTGCTGTTGATAAACGACCAAACCTGCTCTATCAGAATTACAATATAAACTTCCCTGAATAGATAAAGAAAAAAGGCGGCGGGCTTAAAATCCATCGCGAAACCCGTAAATATCGCTACAAAAGCGAATATGCTAAAAATCATTGAACTTAAAATAGCTTTCTTGCTTCCAACTTTTGAAAGCAATAGGCCATAAGCGTATATAAATAGAAACATGGCAAAAGGAACCAGAGCCATGGCATAAGGTTTTTTTTCCGCGCCGTAATGATGAATAAATAAAGATTCCGAAGAAGATCTTATAAATTCATATCCGCCCACCAAAAAAGCGGATAGAAAAGAAATGAATAGCATTGACCAAAATATTCTTTTCCCGCGAGGCGTTTTTAAATTTTCAAAAAATTCGGACATAATCAGTTAAAACCCAGAGTTTAGAAATCACCACATGCAATATATTGCATGTGGTGATTTACTTGAGATCTGAGACTTGTGACATAAAAAAATCTGCCACCTGTTGCCTGTTGCCTGTTGCCTGTTGCCTGTAAAAATTTGCAAAGCAAATTTTTAATGTTTAAACATTCCTTTTTCGTAAATCGTAATTGTCTTGCCGTTTTTAAGAACAGCTTTAACAATTTTATCTTCCGTATTTACCAAATCCCAATGTATGGAAGAGGAATTAAAACCGAGTTTTTCTTTTATTTTCTTATTCATTTTTGAAACATCGCCGGAATAAGTATCGGAATAAGAATCTCCCACGGCCAAATGGCAATTACCGTTTTTTCCGCCGAAATTTTCATCAAAAAGAGTATTAGCCATAAATTTGTCTATCTTGGAAAATCTTTTATCAGTCAATGATATCTCGCCCACCATGGACGCGCCTTTATCCGTGGCAAGTATTTTCCTGACATAGTCCTGGCCTTTTTTAGCCGAAATTTTAACAGCCTTGCCCTTCTTAAATTCCAACCTTATACCTTCAACATAATTGCCCCCCCTGAATGAAGGTTGATTAGCGAAATAAACACCTTCCGTGTCGCGGCAATCCGGGGAGGTGAAAATTTCAAAACTTGGAATATTATGTCCGCTAACTCCCAAAAATTTTCTTTTATCGCCGATTTTTATTTTAAGGTCGGTGGATTTGGATTGAATGAGCCATTGGTCAATATTAAGGGATTTCAGCCATTTTTTAATACCCGTGCTTTCTTTGTAAAGCCACGCCCATTTTTTTGCGGGATTAGGCTCATTTAAAAAACAAGCTTTCGCTATCTGGCGACTATAAGCTTTAAGCGAAAGTTTGGCGTTCCTGGCCAATTCCTCCGTGGGATAAGTGCATAAAGTCCACCCGAAGCGCCCTTTCTCTTCATTCTTATTCATTATGTCTCTCAGACATTTTCTCGCTATCGCCACTTCCGATTGCCTTTTGGTGTCTATGTCCTTTAAGTGAGTCAAAGATTCCGGAGCGTGAATAGCAATATATCCGCCAAGTCCGTCGGATAATTCTTTTTCTCCGGCCGCGATAAATTTACGCTGTGTGGAGTCCGAATACATAAAAAAATCTTTTTCAATCACGGGAGAAGATGTTAATCTGAAAATGACATTGTATCTCTGTTTTACAAGCTTCGCATGCACTACCTCGCCAAGCTCCACACCGGCGATATCGCATTTTATTAAAACGGTGTCATACTTTTTTATGGACGGCCTTGCGGTTTTAAGCCCCCAAATAAGGGTATCCGCGTATTTTTCCAATTCTTTTTGAGTGAAAACTTGTTTAGACATTTTATCTCCTTACTTCTTAATTTTTTTGATGAGCTTCTTGGGATTTATTACTTTAACTTTATATTTCTTGTCTTTTCTTTTAACAGTCAATATCTCCGCGGTTTCATAAGCGGATAAGAAAAATTTCTCGGGAGTCATCGAATTGTCCGCCTGATAAGCCAGAGCATAAGTTCCCGCCATATAAGATAAAGCAAAACTATATTTACCGCGCGAGAAAAACTGATAATTATCTTTTCCGTTGAAAGATGCCGCCGTTCTTGAATTTGACGGCGCGTAAATGGTTTTTATATCTTTAGCCGATGAAAAATAATCAAACCATTTTGAAGGATAATATGAAGCCAACAATTCCGGCTCTTTAAAACAAGCCCTGTCTAAAGCGGCTATTCTATAGCCATACAATTTCAGAGCCATCGGACTTGCGATAAAAATTCCTTCTTTCGCCGCTTCGCTTAAAGCCTTAAGCAAATCATCATAACCTTTAACCTCGCCGTCCGGCCAAGCAAAAGAAAAAGCTATAACTTTTATTTTCTCGCCCTGAGGCAATATCTTATTAACTCTTAATATTCTTCTTACCGCTTTGGCAAGCCACTTAAAATCATAAACATACCAGGAGGTGGCAAAAACGCTCATAGTCCCGGGATCGGCCGCTATATAATAAATATCGCTTTCGGGCGCCACGCCCGAAACATTGCCCGC
>DAOWCC010000157.1 GCA_030639665.1 Elusimicrobiota bacterium
ACTGCCGCAATTAAGTGAGAGTATTTTCATTGTTTTCACCTTCATTCGGGAAATTTTATTAAAGTTGGGATACTGCAATACAATTATTTTATCAAAAAAATGATAAACTGACTAATCGTAGAGATAGCGCAACAGCGCGGCAGGAAACAGCGCGGCAGGAAATATTATTTTTATGGTCAAATATCGGAATAATGTTATGAATAAAAAAACCGCAATACCAATCCTAATAATATTGAGTTTACTGCTATCGGGCTTATTTTTCTTTTATATGCGCAATTCCATGGACGCGGCCACTATAATAAGAAAACTTCAAGGCCTGCGAGTATCAGCTCAATTCTTTAAAAATTCGGCAAAGCGCATGCCCGATAATTTTGATGAGGTTATAGAGGCAAAAAATCTTGCAGGTGTGCCGAGAATTAAACTTAAATGGCATTTCGCTCAAAATAAAATTCTTTTGCGCGATGATTTTATTATAGAGAATACGGGAACATGGGTATATGTGAATAATCCAAAAAGCTCTTTTTTTGGAACGGTTTTTATTGATTCATCATCTAAGGATGAAAAAGGACGCTACTGGAGTAATTTTTAAAAAATACTTGCTTGAACTGCCACGCTGTCGTCTATAGCCCTGCCGCGCTAATTACTTAACACATCTTCATAAACGCTTGAAAGAAGATTAGCGGAAATGTCCGTAGCCATATTATTATCAATATAGTCAAAAGCGAATTTTGATATTTCCGAAGTTAACTTGGAATCTTTAAGAATCTTAATAATCGCGTTCGCGTAAGAATTAATATTACCCGGCTCAACCAAAATGCCGTTTTTGCCATCAAGGGTAAAATCGCTTAATCCCTTAAGTCTCGGAATTATACATGGAACTCCGGAAGCCTGAGCTTCTATTACGGAAAGAGAGAGACTGTCAATAAAAGTTGTTTTTACAAAAACATGAGCGATAGCCATAAGCTCAGGCACATCTTTTCGATTAGCCAATATGTTTATCTTGGAACTCACTTCCATTTCTCTCGCTATATCGCGCAACGAGGCGCTCGTGTTTCCCAAAAGAGTGAATAAAACATCTTCGGGAAAAACTTCCATGATCCTTTTGGCAATTTTTAGAAAAAAAGTTTGTTCTTTAAGAGATTTATCCATAGACACGCTGATTATTTGATAAGGCCTTGCCATAAACATCATGGACTTTACGCGCATGGCGCTTTCCCATCTGGTTAATTTTATAGCGGGGGGAATAATAAAGATTTTTTTTTCAGCTATCGCAATTTCACGCAGATTATCGTAAAAACTTTGAGAGGGAACAATAAATTTATCCACATACCGCGCGATGCCCTTAAATTTCGAAACATTTTTATTTAAAAACTTCATATGTGAGAAAACAATTTTTCTGTCTTTTCCGGCAAATTTATAAGTTAAATTGGAAAAACTTTTTGAGCCGTAAAAATGGATAATATCATAGTCTTTATCCTTTATCACTCCGAATTTAAAAAGGAAATCAAGATAATTGACAAAAATTTGATTTTTTATACATTCGGCGTAAAGACGGCTTCCTTGCGGACATAAAACGGATACTGCATCTCCCTTTTTTTTAAGCTCAATGGCCAAATGAAGAGCTTGATAGGCGATAATATTCCACTCGGAAAAATCCACGACTTTAAGTATCTTCATACTTGCCCCGTTAAAGATATTCCCGTTATAAACGAGACTGTCTTAGTATTGGAGCATTTGTTATACGGTTTATTATTGTTTGGCATTTCAGCGTCTTTTAACAAAATTTTTACCTCTGCGTCTTTAACGGGATTTATTTTCAAACCTCATTTTCTGAAGTTCTTTCATCGCGTTTTCAACATAATACTTGTCTTTGGATGTCTCGGCGATATTTAGATAAATTTTATAGGCATTCGCGTAATTTCCCGCTTTTTTATTAAGAAAAGCCACAAGCTGTTTTACCATTACGGGACAATCGGATTCTTTGATAAGCGGCATAAGAGAACTGGCCACTTTTGTGGGATTTTCAGCTTTACTATAGCCTATAGCGGCAAGCATGGTTAAGTATTTCCACTCCTTTGGCAAATATTCAAGCGCCAAATTTAAAAGCTTTATCGCGCTTTCAGGTTTGTTTAGATTAAAGGCAAGGCAAGCGGCGGAATAGAGAACGGCGTTTTTAAAATATGGATCAAGCTGAATGATATGCTCCGCCATTGAAAAAAAATCGGGATATCTTCCTGAGCCGTAAGCCTCGGCCTGATCTTTTGACATAGGCTTGTAAATGGATACGCCGTCTTCAGTCGTGCCGTAATACTGCATTAAGCGCACAAACCATAAATCCGCGAATAATCTCCTCATACCTAAATTGAGCGCCAGAATATCTCCCGCGGTGCTTGTCTTAAACGCTTTTATATGAGAAGGCGGGGGGAAAAAAAGCTTATAATTTTGCCCAATGTGGAAAGATGTCGCCAAAAAAATTATGCCGGAAATAGCGACAAAGGCGTATCTGTTTTTAATTGATAAAATGGCGTTAAATTTCATTAGAATTCTTTTTTTCTAAAAATAAAAGCGGAGAAACTGAATGTCGCCAATACCCAGGCAAATAAATATGTTACCGCTTTAAAATTATCGTAAGCGCTTAATCCGATATCATAAGAATCTTTAAGATTGTATATTTGGAAATTTGGAATAAGAAAAAAGGACGACTTAAGAAATATTTGAGACAGCCCTTGAGTTTTCTCAATCATAAATTTCGTTTCAGGAGCAAAATGCCCCAATGTCCACAACATAATGGATATGATAACCGTCGTGATAACGGATGTTGAAATAAAAGATAAAAAAACCGTTATGGAACATATAATGGCGAGTTTCATCCACATAAGCAAAATGATTTTATGATACAAAAGGGGATAATCAAAACCTCTGAATTTTAAAAGCAGCAATTGGAAAGAACCCGCGAATGCCAAAATCACGGCGGCCAAAGCGAATAAACTTATAATTCTGCCCAGTAAATACGCGTTTTTTGAAACCGGCCTTGAAAGCACCAGATAGATGGTTTTTAATTTGAATTCTTCGGTTATGGATACGGCGGACATATAAACTATATAAACAAAAGCCAGAAGCTCCATTAAGCCCAAACCAAAATCGGTCAAAACTCTGTATTCCTGGTCCACCGCCATTATTCCGACTAAAAGAGAAGCGTATATTGAAAAAAGGGAAAATATAATAAGAATGGCAAACAGCTTGTTTTTACAATATTCTCTGAGAGAATGATGCGCGACGGTCAGAACGACTTTTATATTATTCATTTCACCGTCCTGATAAAAATTTCTTCCAAACCGCCGGCGATTTTCCAATCATCCGATGAAACCGTCTTCACAATTTCGCCGCGCGAAAGAATAATAACGCGATTACAAATTTTTTCAAGTTCGGATATGCTGTGCGACGACAAAAAAACGGTTGTTCCGCTTTTATTTATTCCGGCTATTAAATTCCTGACTTCATGAATGGCCAAAGGATCCAATCCGCTCACCGGCTCGTCCAAAATAAGCAATTCGGGCTCATGCAAAACAGCTTGGGCAAGCCCCAATCTCTGCATCATGCCTTTTGAATATTCCGATATTTTCTTTGAAGTATGTTCGACTAAACCGACTTTGCCGATAACTTTGCCTATTTTATCATCATAGTTTTCAAGCCCCGATAATTTGGCGTAATAAGTCAAAATCTCAACACATGTCATATAAGGATAAAAATACGGAAGTTCGGGAAGAAACCCTATTTTTTGTTTTGCCTCGGGAAGAATCGGCTTTATTCCGTCTATTAAAATCTCGCCGGAATCCTGAAAAATCAGCCCTGCAAGAAGCTTCATAATAGTGGTTTTTCCAGCGCCGTTCAACCCCAATAAGCCCACTATCTCGCCTTTTTCCATATCAAAACTAAAATTCACAAGAGCGGCGCTTTCTCTTGTGGCGCAAAACTTTTTAGTTTTGTAAGTTTTGTAAATATTTGAAAATTTAGCAATAATTTCGTTTTTCATTTAATGATTTTTTCAGCGGATTTTTTCTTTCTTCTCAATTCGGATTTAATTTGAGACATGGGAATACGACCCTCTCTTAAGAACTGAGTATGAAAAGCTCTTAAGTCGAAATATTTTTCCTGAGCTCTTTTATAATATTTCCTCATATTTAAAATAGCATCAACGGCATAAATATACCCCAAACTCTCCGTCGGAGTATTTGAAATCCTGATAATTTCCGCTTTGGCTTGCCCTTCGCTGAAATACAACTTATCTTGAAAAAAATTAACAGCCTGGAGATAATCCATTCTTTTCTGATGCAGAGAAGTATCGACAAAGGCCCTTGCGCTGCGCAAAAGCTTAATATACGCTCTCATGAAATTTACCCAGTAGGATGAATAAAAACCCATCTCTCCCGCCAGCAATTCGCTATAACAAGCCCAACCGTTGATAACAAACGGTTGATTGGAAATCATTCTTATTTGTGAAGGATTCTGAGAAGCTTCATAACTTTGAAGATGAAGCCCCGGCATTAAAGAATAAGCGACAAGCAATTCAATCACGGTATAGTTAAAACTGCTTTCCATAATTTTTTCCAAAGACGCTTTTGGAATTTTATTGGGGGGAACATTGATATAAAGTTCAGCCACTTTCATTTCATCCAAAGCAAACGGCGCCTGATAGTAAACATACGGTTTTATGGATTTTAAAAATCCCGGCATTTGTTTTATTAATAATCTTTGCTTGGGAAATTGCACCACTTTAAATTCATCAAAATGCTGATAAGACCGTTCCAGCTCATTTTGAAAAGCCGTTATAATATCATCCGCGCCGGGATGATCTTTGGGAAGCTTTCCCAAGACCGCTTTCCACCCTTTATCCTTATACAAGATGGGATCTATATGCATTGCCTCGTCTTCAAATTCTTTGAGGCTTTTCTTAAAAGCTTTTTTAGAGTATTTATACATCGCGCCTGGAGTTTTATCCATGCCATGCCAGCGCTCCAAATAAAAACCATAGGTAAAAGTTCCGATTCTAAAATCCCCATCGGCATTAGGCAATATTTCTTTTTCCAGAAAACTCTTATACCGTTTTAATGAACCTCGAACCTTTTCCAAAGCCTGATTCAATCTATCATTCGCGAGAGGATCATAGCGCGTATACCGCCTAAAAAGCGGATGAAATTCATGTATATTCTCTACAGCGTCATCAATTTGAATGATAGCTTCTTGGACCCATATTTTTGGAGGATGCGAAATATTACTTTCAGCCGCCATAAGAACATCCGGAAACTGCTGCATTCTTTTTAAAGCGTTTGCGGCTCTGACATTATACATGTCAAAGTCTTTTGTCAAGAGTTCGTATATTGAAAAAAGGGGTTGGAGATAATACTGGGGCCTGTCTTTAAGTTTATCCAAATGTTCCAACTTGTAAATATCAACTTCCAGCATATGGTCTAAAAGTTCATAGTCAATTTTCAAGTCTTCATAAAGAACATCTTTTTCAATTTTTTTGAGATTTGAACGCAGTTTTTTAAAACCCCGAAGCTGAAAGTTCATCGTTTTGGC
>DAOWCC010000004.1 GCA_030639665.1 Elusimicrobiota bacterium
GGCAAACTGCCATTGGCGAGATCTCGCCCGGAAGGGCGGACCCAGCCTAAAATAAGAAATACTTTATTAAAAGCCGTTTACACAATTTAGTTGAGATTCTTTAAAAAAGTTGTTTAGGGTTGGGAGTTACTTTTCTATTTGAAATAAAATCCATTTATCCGATGAAGCGAATTTAAGCAATCTTTTAGCGGTAAAGGCCTTTTTTATTTCTTCATAATCAGCGGGATTTGAAATCACAAAAACTTTTTCTTGATGTTTATTGATTTCCGACATTAAATCTTCGGTTGTATTTACTTGTTTGTCCAAAGGCCTTGAACTGTAAAATGCCAAGCCTTGATTGAAGATATAGGATTTTTCTTTATAGAGAAGTATTTTATTGTTTTTGCCGACTATATTATTTACGCAGCGATAAAGGGAAATATATTCGGTTCCTTTTTTAACCGGCGGCACGGGCAATATGGCTATTAAAATTAAAACACCCGCGGCAATCAGGCAAGCGGTATGCTGAAAAAAAGGAAACTTTTCGGGTTTTATGAATTTCCCAAGGGCGATAGCGGCGAATATTCCCGCCGGCACAAGAGCCGGTATAAGATATCTTACGCCGAAAACGCTGCTGGCCGACAGGGCCGCGATTATAATAAAAAACCATAAAAATAAAAGTACAAAGCCGTTGCACTCTTCTTTGTTTCTCAGGCGCTTGAGGCCAAGGTACATTCCGTAGAGGCCGGGAATAATCCAGTAAAACATTCTGAAAAGATCTTTAAAAGGTCTGTAAAAAGGATTTGTATAGCCCGGAAGGCCGCCGCTTAGCAATGGCCCTATGCCCGATTGCGACATGAGAAAAGCTTTGCCATGAGTTAGATATTGAGGAACGGCCCATAAGCCTATAAGAAAAAACGCTTCCAAGATGGAAAGAAGAAAATAGGGATTAAATAGTTTTTTAAATTGTCCGGTTACGATAAAATATAAAGGAATAAGTCCGAGAGCGTAAAGTCCCTGCAAGGCTTTAAAATAATAACCCAAAGCCAATCCCAAGCCATAGAGGAGATAAAATTTGTCATTTTTGTCTTTTTCAGCTTTTACTATGGCAAAAACGCTTAAGGTTAAGGCGAATGTTACCGGCATATCAAGCATTACCCTTTGCGTATATCTCAGAAAAAACATGCTTGTTGAAAGAACAAATAAAGTTAAGAAGCCTATTCTTTTGTCAAAAAGTTTTTCCGCTATTTTATAAGAGAAAAAGAAGGTTAAAAAACCGGTTATGGCTACGGGGAATTTGGCCCAATATTCCGAAACCTCAAAAATTTTAAATAATATGGCTTCCGCCCAGAAGTAAAGCGGCGGCTTGAGCCAACTTATCATGGAGCCTTCATGCATGGTGAACCAATCGCCTGTTTGTAGAATTGAAGCTCCCATAGCGGCATGGGTCATATCATCCAATTGAGGCAATATATAATTATCGAGTTTGATGAAGCATAGGATGAATATAATAAACAGGTAAAGGCCCGTTAATAATTCTTCGCGGTTATCTTGTCGGAATATAATATCATTGCTTGATAAATCGCTTATTTTGTCGGAAAGAGTTTTAAAAAATTTCATTGAGTTTTGAGCAGGGGATATTTCAAAATGTTTAATTTATTAAGAAAGTATCTGAAAAGGACATATAGCGTTGTGAGTCCGTATGTGGAGCTTCTGAGAAAATTTATTGAAGAAGCTTCTTTAAAGTATTTTGTTTCTATGGGAATGTCTCCCATTTTAAAGCCGGCATCTGTGCATTGAATTAAAAATTGTGAGTCAAAGACAAAATCGTCCGAATTTTTTTCCCATGAAATGGTTTTAAGCACCTTGCCTGAATAAGCTCTCATGCCGCTATGCCATTCGCCGAGATTTTCTCCCGTTATCAGATTTTCAACAAAAGTTAAAAATCTATTCGCGAGATATTTATAAAACGGCATGCCGCCGCCTAAAGCCTCTTTTCTGCTTCTGATTCGGTTCGCAAGAACCACATCGCAGATGTCATTTTCAATTAAGCCTATAAGATGAGGAATTACTTTCGGATTGTACTGATAATCGGGATGAACCATTATCACTATATCGGCGCCCTTTTCCAAAGCGCGCCTATAACATGTCTTTTGATTTCCGCCATAACCCATATTTGTTTCATGGCTTATAACTTCAATGCCTAAATCTTTAGCTATTTTTACCGTATTGTCCGAAGAGGCGTCATCCACTAGAATAATATCGCTGACAATATTCTTTGGAATATCTTCAATGGTTTTTTTGAGGGTTTTTTCGGCATTATAAGCCGGCAGGACGACGATTGTTTTCATAATAGTATACATTGTAGCACATTGATAAAGGCAGTTAGGAGTGGACTTTGCTTTCAGAGGTTTACTATGGACACCCCACACTGTTCAAGTTAAAGAGTTAAGAGTTTAGGAGATTTAGATATGGATAATATTAAAAGACTTAAAGACATTCATGTATGGCAGAAGTCGAATGAGTTAAGCGGCGGAAGATGTTTTTAGACTTTATTTTGACGGAGTTTCATAATATAATCAAAAGCTTCATTGAATCTTTCCAAGGCGGTTTCCACCGTGATAACTTGGCAGGATTTCCAGCTGCCGGAGGCGTGAAAATGTTTCTCGCCTTCAGGTTTCCAGCATTTTAGGCTGTATTCAGTGTTAAAAGAAAATGTGGGCGTTCCGACAGCGGCTGAAATATGAAGCGTTCCCGTGCTATTGCATATCAATAAATCCGCTTTTTTCAATATGGCCGCCGTGGGGCCGAGGGGAACGGGATTTATGGATTTTACTCCGGGGAGAGCGTCCAAGATATTTTTTTTTGTTACGATTTCCTCGCCCAGGCCTATTAAATAAAACAGGTTCGCGTCCGTGTGTTTTAAGAGATGTCTGGTGAAAGAAACAAATTTTTCTTCCGGCCAGCGATGCCCCGTTTTTTTGAAATTGCCGGGATGAATCGCTATTAGCGGTTTGTCAGGATGCATATTCAGATTGGCTATCAGTTTTTGAGCTACGCGGGAATCTTCATCTGAAACATCTATATTCATTTCCCTTATATATTCCGCGTTTAAAAAATTTGCCATACGGGAATATTTATCGGCAAAGTGTTCATCGGCCATAGTGGCGTTTTCTATGAAATGGGTATAGGCGTTTTCAGGAGCTTTTTTAGTGAATGTTAAACGCATTGGCGAACGCGTCAGGCGCATTATGCCTATGGATGTTCTGGAGTAAGCGGGATTAAGGTCAATGGCTATGTCATATTTATTACTGCCTAGAAACAGTAATTTGAAATTGCTCAGTATATTTGTCCAATTTTCAAAAATAATAACCTCATCAAGGTCTTTGTTTCTTAAGGCTAATTGTTTGGCTTTTGTGGAAACTAAAAGAGTTATTTTGGCTTTTGGATATTTTGTCCGCAGAGTTTTAATGAATGGTGTCGTGATTACATAATCGCCGACTCGGCCAATTAGGATAAGGAGAATGTTTTCAAAATTTTTATTGTTTATTTCCATGTTTTTTAGAGGCCTTGTTTTTTTTATTGGATTTTTTCTTTTTTAGTTTTTCAATTGTTTTAAGTTTTGATGAAGTTTCGGGAGAGATTTTCATTTCAATGCGGTCAACAAGTTCTCTTAGGGCCAAGAAGCGGTTTAGAGAGCGTTTGCGTTCTTTTTGGCATTTGATAATTATTTTTAAAGGAGGATATTTGAGCATTACGGCATTGCTGGTTTTATTTATTTTTTGTCCGCCTTTCCCGGATCCTTTTATGAATTTTTCTTCTATCTCATCAAGCGGGATATTAAGCTTTTCGACGCGTATTTTTAAGGCCTCGACTTTTGACGGTTTAATATCTGAAAATTCTAAAAATTTCATAATAACAGTCTTAGGGTCAAAGTGTCGTGGTGTCTTAGAGTTGTTGTATGCCCTTAAGTTTTGTGCTGCGTTTGTTTTCTTTTACGCGTCACGCTATTAACGCTATAAACACAATGGACGCTTTGTTCTTTATTTTCCCAGTGTGCCGTTTTCTCTCAAGAATCTTTTTATATGAGAGCGGGCTCTGGCGGTTTTAACAAAAGCTATCCAGTCTTTTTTTGGAATGCTTTTTTTTCGGGTTATTATTTCGCAGACATCGCCGCTTTTAAGATTCTGATCAAGCCTTAACATCTTATTGTTCACTTTGGCCCCTATGCAGGTATTGCCGATGTCGGAATGGATGGCATAAGCAAAATCAAGAGGCGTGGCTCCGACCGGAAGGGCTTTTACCTCTCCCGTGGGTGTGAATATAAAAATTTGATCCAATTCCAAATCCGTTTTAAAGCTTTCTATGAATTCTCTCGGACTTGAAATATCCTGAAGCCATTCTATCCATTGTTTAAGCCAATCAAGTTTTTCATTTAAGTGAGCGTCTTTAGCTCTATCGCCCATTTTATAGCGCCAATGCGCCGCTATGCCGTATTCCGAAGTTTTATTCATTTCTTCGGTTCTTATTTGTATTTCCACAAATTCACCCGACGGAGCCATAACTGTGGTATGCAAACTTTGATATAAATTCATTTTGGGAACGGCGATATAATCGGTAAAGGATCCGGTTACGGGCTTGAATATTGAATGCACAATGCCCATTAGAGCATAGCAGCTGGCGACGCTGTCGGTTATTAATCTTATTCCCAAGGCGTCTTCAATATCCTCAAAAGGGAGATTTTGTTTCATCATTTTCCGGTAAATGGAATATAGATTTTTTGCTCTTGAAAGAACGCGATAGGCGATTTGAGTTTCGGCAAGATGTTCTTCCAAATCATGCTTGAATTCTTCGAGTAATTTTTCCCGCTTCGTGTATCTTATTTGAACTTTAGCGGCCAGACTTTTATATTCGTCGGGAAAAAGATATTTGAAAGAAAGATCTTCAAGCTGGGATTTTATATTAAACATCCCGAGTCTTTGAGATAGCGGCGCGTAGAGAGAAAGGGTCTCATGGCTTATTTCTATCTGTTTTTCTTTCGGCATATAATTTAGGGTGCTCATATTATGTATTCTGTCGGCCAGCTTTATTATAATGACGCGAATATCTCGGGCGGTAGCGAGCAGCATTTTACGCCAATTTTCAGCTTGAGCGTCACTATGGCTGGAAAATTTTAACGCGGCTATCTTAGTGACTCCGATAACAAGATTATAAACTTCTTCTCCAAATTCTTCTTTGAATTCTTCATGAGTGATGGGAGTGTCTTCAATAACATCATGCAATAATCCAGCGGCCACCGTTTGCATATCCATTTTGAAATCCAAAAGGATATCGCTTACCGCTTGGCAATGAGTAAAATACATTTCGCCCGAGAATCTTTTTTGATTAAGATGAGCTTTTTGCGAAAATTCATAAGCCTTTTTGAGTAATACCGGTTTTTGTTTGGAGTATTTTCCAAATTTGTCCAATAGGTCTTGAAGTTCCATAAATTTCCTTAAAATATGTTAACAACGGGAAAAAGGTGATAGGTTTATACGGGAATAAGTAATAGGGAGCCTCCTTATTAACTTATTTCCATATCATCATATTTCCATGTTTACATCGTTTTGCTGCTAATTCTGATTATCATAAAGTTTTTTATACAATCCGCCCTTGGAGATAAGTTCTTTATGGTTTCCCATTTCGGCTATGCTCGCGTCTTTTAAAACTATTATTTTATCGGCTTCCTTCACTGTTGAAAGTCTGTGAGCAACCATTATAATGGTTCTTTCTTTTAAGGTGTTTTCTATCGCGTGTTGAACCACTTTTTCGCTTGCCGTATCCAAATTGCTGGTCGCTTCATCAAAGAGGATTATTTTTGGGTTTTTCAATATCGCGCGGGCTATCGCCAGTCTTTGTTTTTGTCCGCCCGAGAGTTTTATTCCCCGTTCTCCCAAGATGGTATCATAGCCCTGCGGCAATGAATTTATAAAAGAGTGTGCGTCAGCCGCTTTGGTAGCTTCCACTATTTCTTTTTTTGAAGCGTTCGGTTTGCCGATGCTTATGTTTTTCTCCACCGTATCGTCAAATAATATTGTGTCTTGCGTAACCAGACCTATATTATAGCGGAGGTTTTTTATATCCAATTCGGTTAAATTATGGCCTTCAAAAAGAATTTTACCGGCATTGGGGTCAAAGAAGCGAAGCATAAGATTTATAATAGTGCTTTTGCCCGAACCCGACGGCCCGACAAAAGCCACCATTTCTCCGGGATTTATTTTAAAGCTTAAATTTTTAAAAACATAATCCTGGCGGCTGGGATAACGGTAGTTTACATTTTCAAATTCTATGCCGCCTTCAATCTTTTCCAGTTTTTTTGGATTGGCAATCATTGTTACGGCCGGCTTTTCATCAAGTATTTGGAGAATTCTTTCCCATGACGCCATGCCCAATTGCCATTGCGAATTAAGTTTGGCTATGTTTTTTAGCGGCACATAAATGGTAAAGAAAGCTCCCATAAAAGCAAAAAATGTTCCGGGGGTCATTTTGCCGGAGAAAATTTCTTTTCCGCCTAAATAAATCATTATCAGAAAAATCATACTGCCGAGAAATTCCATTAAAGGGCCGGATATTATCGTTGCTCTCAGATATCTCATCATTTGGCTGAAGTAAGCGTCGTTTGTTTCTTTGAATTTTGTGATTGAATGTTCTTCATAATTAAAAGCCTTAACCACTAAAATTCCTTGAAGGCTTTCCTGAAATTTATGCGCGATTTCACCAATTATGACTTGGCTTGCTTTACCGGCTTTGCGCATCTTCTTGCCGAGGATGCCCAATAGAATACCTGCCAGAGGCAGTATAATCATTGATATCAGGGCGAAGCGCCAATGTATATAAAACAAAACAAACAGCAGAGATATCAGTGTCATTGTGTCTCTTATAATATACAGAGGGGTGAATTGAATTGTCGATTGCACATTATTGAGGTCGTTTATAACTCTGGCCATTACATCCGAAGAGCGTTTGCGCCAATAAAATTCAGCCGACAAATTGTGGATATGTTCAAACAAATTATAACGGATTTGCTGAATTGATTTTTGGCCTATCCAGCTCATAAGATAGCCGTTTATGTATTGGAATATCATTTTCAAGGCAAAAGCGATTGGTAAGGCCAGCACCAGAAGCTGAAGCATTTTAATGTCTTTGCTGACAAAAACACGGTCCACTATGGGTTTTAATGAATAAACTATTCCGCCTTTCAATATGGCGAGAAAAATCATGGAGAGAGCCGCTTGAATAAAACGGATCTTATACGGTTTGAGATATTTTAAAAGCTCTTTGGAAAGCCTGTTCATGGTTTAGTTTTTGAGGTAATTTAAGATTTTATCTGAAATTCTGCCCGAGACGCCCGGTTTGCCAAGCATGGTTTTTATGGCAAAAAATTCTTTACGCATGGCATTAAGTTTCTCGGGATTGTTTAAGATGGAAAAAGCTTCTTGCGAGAGCAGTTCGGGGTTTGCCTTATCTTGCAGCAGTTCTTTAACCAAGGGTTTTTTTAGCAAGATATTAACGAGCGAGACATAGGTGATATTAACCAGTCTTTTGGCTATCGCGAAATTTAGTTTCGGCATTTTATAGGCTACAACCATAGGCACGCCCATTAGAGCGTTTTCAAGGGTTGCCGTGCCTGAAGAGGTGAAAGAAAAATCCATGCTTGAGCGGATTTTATAGTCTTCTTCCCGAATTATTTTAATATCGTCCAAGGCGTTTTTGTTTACCGTTTTTATTATTTTGTGAATATGCGCGTCCGGTATTTCAGGGGCGGCAAAAATATAACCTTTGGAGTTTTTATAGGCCGCTTTCAGTTTGTAAAAACTTTCAACAAAAATAAGTAGATGGCGTTTAATCTCGTCTTTTCGCGATCCCGGGAGTATGCCTATTTTAAAGGGATGGTTTTCGTCTTTTGCCGCGGCATTTTCTGAAAGTTCAAAACCGGGAACAATATCAAGAAGCGGATGGCCCATATAATCGCAGGCGCCGCCAAGCTTGGCGTAAATGTCTTTTTCAAAAGGGAAAATGCAGAAAATATGTTTCGCGAGCCGGGCGATGGACAAGGCTCTTTTGGGGCGGGACGCCCATACTTGCGGCGGTATATAATAGAAAATAGGAATATTTCTATGAGCGGCAAGGCCGATTATCTGGTGATTAAAGCCATAGAAATCCACCGCTATCACGCAGGCCGGTTTTTTTTCATTCATATAATAGCGAATGATTCTAATCAGCTTAAGCCAAAGAAAAAATCTTTTAAAAGGTTCGGTAAAGCCTATGGCGCCCACGGAGACAAGATTGTAAATGAAAGTGGATGATTCCTTTTTCATTCTCAAGCCGCCGATGGAGGTTATGGATATTTCAGGATCTTTTTTCTTTAAGTCTTTTATTAAATTCGCGGCATGCAGGTCTCCGGACGGGTCGCCCGCGACGATTAAAATGTTTTTAGTAATGGGAGCTATTTTTGCCATAATTGTTTTTTTAACTGTTTGCTGTCGCGCTGTATCGCTGTTGCGCTGTATTAACTTTTATCAATTCCGGAATTTTTTAAGCCTTCTTCAACCATAACCTTTGTGGCTTTGCCCGCGTCCGCTATGGATTGCAGAATTGAATTTTTTCCAAGAGCGTTTTTCGGCTCTTTTAATTCGTATTTTTTTAAATTATCCGTTATATCCAAAGCGAGTTTAAGAGCCATAAGGCCTTTTTCGCCGCTTGGCACGGGGTTTTTTGAATTTTCTATGCAGTCTATAAGATGATAAAGCTCCTCTCTTATAGGCTGTTTTGGCGTTATTTTCGGGAAAGAAACCGATATGTCTTTAAGTGACTGCACCGGAGAGTTTTTCTTTTCGTATATTTTTATTCTTGAACTCGCGTAATCAACGGAGATATAGTTTTCTTCCTGATATACGCGCATTCGACGGGCTATTTCCATGGTAGCTCTGCTGGCGGTAACATCAACTATGCAGCCGGATTTAAATTTCAATCTTACATTTGAAATATCGTCATGATCCGATAATAAACTCGCTCCCACGGCTTCAAAACTTTCAAGGGGGGAATCCATCATGGTTAAAACTATATCCAAGTCATGTATCATCAAATCAAGCGTAACGCCAATACTCGATACTCTGGGGTCATAGGGTCCAAGTCTTTCAATGGTGACAAATTTGGGATTTTTCACATGTTTTAAGGCTTCAACTACGGCGGGATTAAATCTTTCAACATGGCCGACTTGAAGCACCACTTTTTTTTCTTCCGCCATTTTAAGCAGTTTCTTCGCGTTTTCAACGCTATCGGTTATGGGTTTTTCCACCAGGCAATGAATGCCTTTTTCCATGGCGGCAAGCGCTATTTCCGTGTGAAATTGGGTGGGAGCCGCTATAACAATGGCATCTACTTGCGGCAATATGTCGGCGTAATTTTTATAAGCCATTGAATCATAGCGCCATGCCAATTCTTGCGCTCTTAAAATATTAATATCCGATATCCCGACAAGTTTAATTTCCGGCATTGACGCCAGGGTGCGGGAATGAAAATTGCCTATTTTACCCGCGCCCACAACTCCAAATCTGATTTTCTTCTTTTCTGTCATTTTGACCTCAATATAGTATGCGACTATTTTACTAAATTTATGACTTATAATAGTAATGAAAGAACGCGTTTATTATGGTAGTAGAGTTTATTGAGTTTGTAGCGTTATCGACAGATGGGGAGATGGCTTTTTATTTAAAGAATATTACCCGCATATCTACTTTCTGCTCGATTCAATGTAGCAACTCGAGAACTTGTGTCCCCTCCACTACTACTTTGGCGGGCAGGCGTAGTAGTCCTTTGAAAGGCCAGTCCACCCTGATTTCTAATCTCTCACTACGGCTTTTCTATTATAGCCCGCGGTCTCTACTATTTTTGCCCGAACGAAAGAGCCGGATTTCAGCTTTTTTTTGCTTTCAATGAAAAAAGAGCCGTCTATATCGGGAGCTTCTCCAAAAGTTCTGCCGTATTGGGGAGTATCCATTAAAAGGCGGATTTTCTTGTTGATCATTCGAGCATTGATTTTATCTATAACGGCGCTTTGGGCGTCTATGAGAAGGTTTACTCTTTTTTGTTTGATTTTTTCGGGAATTTGATGTTTTAAATTAAAAGCCGCGGTGCCTTTTTCTTTTGAATAAGGGAATATCCCGACATAATTAAATTCAACTTCTTTTATAAAATCCAAGAGTTTTTGAAAATCTTTTTCGGTTTCTCCTGGAAAGCCGGTTATAAAATTGGTTCTAAGTGATATTTCGGGAATCATTTTTTTTATTTCATCTATTTTTGACCGGATTGATTTTTCCGTGGATTGCCGGTTCATTCCTTTTAGAACATTATCTGAAATATGCTGAAGCGGGATATCAAGATATTTACAGATGATTTTCTCGTTTTTTATAAGTTTTAACAGTTCTTTATTTAGTCTTTCAGGATAGATATACATCAGGCGCAGCCATTTTAATTTTGGTATTTTAATCAATTTTTTTAATAATCCGGTCAATGCCGGCTTGCCATATAAATCAGTTCCATAATTGGTGGTGTCTTGAGCTATAAGCGATATTTCTTTCGCTCCGTTTTCAATAAGGTCTTTTGTTTCACCAATAATCATTTCCATTGATTTTGAGCGGAAGCGGCCTTTTAAGGAAGGTATCAAGCAATATGAACAGCGATTATCACAGCCATCAGCGATTTTCAGATAGGCGCTATGAGGCGCGGTAAGTCTTAATTTATATTCGGGGGAAAGAAGCAGGTCGCTTGAATCTTTAAGATAGGCTCCATTTTCCTTAACGGCGATGTTTATTTTATCCAGGGCTTTGGTTGATACTATGGAATCAATTTGCGGAAATTTCTTTTTTAATTTTGTTTTTTCTCTTTCTACCAAACAGCCGCAAACTATTATTTTTTTAAGCTGTCCGTTTTTTTTGAGAGTTATGAGTTTTTTTATTTCCGCCACGGCCTCTTTAACCGCGGGAGCTATGAAAGCGCAAGTGTTTAAAACCGCTATATCCGCTTCATTTTCATCTTGGACCATTTGATAGCCCTCAGCAAGCAGATTACCGATCAGTTCCTCGGAATCGGTAAGGTTTTTCGGGCAGCCAAGGCTTATCAGGTAAACTTTTTTCATAATCATCCTAGAGTTGAGGTGTTGTTTTCTCACTACTAACTGCTTTCTGCTCTCTTCTTTCTATTCGGTTATTGCCATTTTTTGTTTTTCCACCATAAGGTGAAACCCGCTAAGGCCACCGTGCATAATCCAAGCACGGTAAGGAAAGCGTATTTATCCGCTTGAAAAGGGAGCGGCACATTCATTGAAAAGATGCTGACTACCATGGTCGGCACCATTAGGCCTATCATCATGACGGTTAAGTTCTTCATTAGCACATTGAGATTATTATTAACCACTGATGCTCTGGCATCCATCATTGAGGCGAAAATATTTGAATAAATTTCAGCTTGCCGATAGCATTGATTGTTCTCTATCGCCATATCGTCTATAAATTCAACATTTTCTTCGGAGAAACCTATTTTAGAGGCATTCAATTTTATTTTTGTGACTACGGCTCCATTGGAACTGATGGCATTAAGATAATAAACAAGGCTTTTTTCCAAACTGAACATATTTAAGAGATATTTGTTTTCCATTGAGCGGCTGAGTTTTTTTTCAATTTCATCGGCAATCATATTTATAATCTTTAAATGCTCAAGAAAATGAAATATGGAATTATAAATAAGTTTTAAAAATATTTCTTTTATATTTTGAACATGCCTGAAGTTTTTACTTGAAAACAGAGGAAGATCTTCGGAAACTATTACTATCAGTTTTTTGTCAAATAAAAACAGCCCCATCGAGGAAACTTTAAAAACAAAATGGTCTTTTGATGAATAATTTTTCGGTCTTTTAAAAATGAAGGCCAGATGTCCGTCGTCAAATTCAATACGCGACGGCTCCTCGGGGTCAAGAGCGGAAATAATATTATGCTCGTCTATATTATGTTTTTCAGCTAAAGCCTTTCGCTCCGCGCTGCCGGGGTTTATGGCTACGATAACGGATAAATCCGCGTCTTCGGTTTCTTGCAGCCGGTGATTTTCAAGTTTATAGTTTTTTATCATAAAATTCCTCTAAGTTGCGCCTAACTAGTTAGCTGTGATTTTAAAATTTTCTTTTACAATTTTACCTATTTCAGACAAATTTTCAACTACTGTTACGCCGGCGTTTTTAAGAGCCTCTATTTTCATGGCATGGGTTCCCGAATTACCTTCCACAATAGCGCCCGCGTGGCCCATGGTTCTTCCGGGAGGGGCGGTTTTTCCGGCGATAAAAGAGAAAACTGGCTTATCCATTTTTTCTTTAATGAAAGCGGCCGCGTCTTCTTCCGCGCTTCCGCCTATTTCTCCTATCATTACAATAGCTTTGGTTTCAGGGTCCGCGTGAAACATTTTTAAGGTATCAACAAAATTCATTCCCTGAACGGGATCGCCGCCTATTCCCACGACGGTTGATTGTCCGATATTTTGACAGGTTAATTGCCAGACCGCTTCATAAGTTAAAGTTCCCGAGCGCGATACTATGCCAACAGAGCCTTTTTTATGAATATAGCCGGGCATTATTCCCGCCTTGCATTCTTCGGGGGTTATTACGCCGGGGCAATTTGGGCCGATGAGATTTACTTTTCCGCCTTGGGCTTTCAGAGCATTCAATTGTTTTTTTACTTTTACCATATCCATAACGGGAACACCTTCCGTTATACAGATAATCACTTCAATGCCGGCGTGAGCGGCTTCTAAAATTGAATCGGCGGCAAATGGAGGCGGAACGAAAATCAATGATGAGTTGGCGTTTGTTTCTTTGATAGCTTCTTTTACCGTATTGAAAACCGGGATATCTAAATGTTTTGTTCCGCCTTTTCCGGGGGTTACTCCCGCGACTATATTTTTGTGATAGTCTATGCAAAGCTTGGCGTGAAAGGTTCCCTGAGCTCCGGTAAACCCTTGAACTATCATTCTTGAGTCTTTATTTAAAAGTATGGACATGATATCTCCTTAGTAAAATAATGCTTCGCATTATTTTGGTCACCAGTCACAAGTTGCCGGTCACTAGTTGCAAGTCATCAGCCTTTGCGATGTCGCGCCTTTTGCTTCTGATGTTTAGCGCCATCAACACTGTGAACATATAACAAAAATTCAAAATTCGGCGTTTGAAATTTGTTATTTAATTTGTTCCACTTACCGCTTTTTGCGCCGCTTCCCACAGAGAGTCGGCTTGCTCCAATTTAATGCCGGAATTAAGAAGAATTTGTTTTCCTTCTTTTACCCTTGTGCCTTCAAGACGGACGATTAAAGGAATATTAAGGTTGATTTTTTTTGTAGCTTCCACTATGCCATTGGCTATATCGTCGCATTTCATTATGCCGCCGAAAATATTAACGAGAACGGCTTTTACTTTTTTATCTTTCAAAATAATCTGGAAGGCTTTTGTTATCTGTTCCACGGTGGCGCCGCCGCCCACATCAAGAAAATTGGCCGCGTTTCCGCCGGCAAGCTTTACGGTATCAAGTGTTGCCATGGCAAGGCCGGCTCCGTTTACCATGCAGCCGATATTGCCGTCAAGGCCGATATAGTTGATGCCTATTTTTTTGGCTTCTTTTTCTATCTCCGACGATTCATGATCTTCTTTGGCTTGCAGGTCTTTATGCCGGAAAAGAGCATTGTCGTCGGTGACAATTTTTGAATCTATCGCGAGAAGCTCTCCCGCCGTGGTTATTACCAGCGGATTTATTTCAACGAGGTTCGCGTCAATATCTTTGAAAAGCCGGCAAAGGTTTTTTACCAGCGCTGAAAATTCTTTATAAAGTTTTTTATCAAAACCCAGTTTAAAAAAAAGCTCTCTTACTTGAAATTCTTGAAATCCTTCGTTCAAATCAACCGGAATTTTTATTATTTTTTCGGGATTTGAATGAGCCAATTCTTCTATGCTGGTTCCTCCTTCGGATGAAGCTATTAACATGGCTGTGGCGTCTTTTCTGTCCAAAACTATGGAAAGGTAAATTTCTCTGGCTATGTCGCTTGCTTCTTCAATAAGCACTTCTTTAACTTTCAGAGCCGCGCCTTTGGTTTGATGGGTCGCTATTTCCATGCCCAGCATTTTTTCGATTATTTCCCGGGCTTCTTCTTTTGATTTTGCCAGTTTAACTCCGCCGGCTTTGCCTCTTCCTCCCGCCAAAACCTGCGCTTTTATAATACATTTGTCGCGAGTAATATTTACTGATTTTGGATCGTCTCCCAGCTTTAGAACTCCAAAACGCTTGGATATGGGTATTTGATATTTCTCGAAAATGTCTTTTCCTTCGTATTCAAGAAGCTTCATTTGTCCTCCGTAAATTCAGTTTAAAATTTAAAGTCGCAGGGGAGTTTTTTTTGAGCGTTTTAATTGCAATTTTTGTTGTTCTGTGTTCCCTGTTTTCATCAGTTGTTTTTGTCCAATATAATTTGTAGTATAATTCTTGTTGGCAAGTCAACATAGCAAAGCAGCTGTTTTTTGTTTTTTAAGAGTTCAAATTTATCGGTTAAAAGAGGCTCGAAAGATGGGGAAATCCGGTTTGAATAAAAAAGATAAAATCAGTCATATTGATTCTTCAACCATAATGTTCGCCGGAGATTCCGGCGACGGCATTCAGCTTCTCGGTCATCAGTTTGCCGATACCACGGCCATAGCCGGAAACGATTTAAGCACATTGCCCGATTATCCGTCGGAGATGCGCGCTCCCGCCGGTTCTCTTGGCGGCGTTAGCGGATTTCAAATGAGTTTTGGCGACGATAATGTTATGACGCCCGGCTCAAAGCCCGATGTTTTAGTCGCTATGAATCCCGCCGCGCTGGCCGTAAATATAGAAAATATTGAGAACGGCTCCATAATAATACTCAATATTGATAATTTTACGGAGCATTCTCTTGGAAAAGCCGGATATATTTCCAGCCCTTTGGACGACGGATCTCTTTCCAATTACAGAGTTATTTCGATTCCCGTGAATACTCTTATCGAAACCACTTTAAAAGATTCGGGGCTTACCAGAGCGCAGATATTAAAATGCAAGAATTTTTATATGCTGGGTATTGTCTGCTGGATGTATGGTTTATCCATAAAGCCGACCATTGAATGGATGAAAGTAAAATTCAAAAAGAATCTTTCGCTTCAGCATGCCAATATCAAGGCGATTACCGCCGGCAGAGCCTATGCCGAGTCAACTCAGATTTTTGAAGCCAGATTTCAGGTAAAAAAAGCCATTGTAATGCCCGGAAAATATAGAAATGTCACGGGTAATGAAGCTGTCGCTTACGCTTTGATTGCCGCCGCTCAAATGTTAAAGAAAAAACTTTTTTACGGCGCTTATCCCATTACGCCCGCGACCGATATTTTGCATGTATTGGCAAGGTATAGAAGCAAAAATATAAGAGTTTTTCAGGCTGAAGATGAAATAGCGGCAATTGCCTCCAGTATCGGAGCTTCTTTTACCGGTGCTTTTGCCGCGACCGGAACAAGCGGTCCGGGATTTTCTCTTAAGTCTGAGGCCTTGGGGCTTGCGGTTATAAGCGAGTTGCCGCTTGTTTTAATTGATGTTCAGCGCGGGGGTCCTTCAACGGGTCTTCCAACCAAGACAGAGCAGTCCGATTTGCTTCAAGCTCTATATGGCAGGCATGGAGAATCTCCTATGGTCGTTATGGCGGCTGCAAGTTCGGCGGATTGTTTTGACACAACCGTGGAAGCCGCGAGAATAGCCGTGAAATATATGACGCCGGTCGTGGTTTTGACCAATGCTTTTATTGCCAATGGTTCCGAACCCTTCAATGTGTCAAAAGCCTGTAATCTTAAAGATTTTAAATTTCCCAAACTTCCGCCAAAAGAAGAATTTAAGCCTTATAAGCGGGATGAAAAAACGCTCGCTAGGCCTTGGGCTAAAGTGGGCTTGGCCGGTTATGAGCATATTATAGGCGGGCTTGAAAAAGATGTGGAAACGGGCTGGATAAATTATAAGCCTTTAAACCATGTCAAAATGACAAAGTTGCGGGCTGAAAAAGTAGCCAGAGTTGTTAAAGAAATACCTCCCACCAAAATATACGGCGACCAGGAAGGGGAAGTTTTGGTTGTGGGTTGGGGATCAACTTTCGGCGCCATAACCACCGCGGTAAATGAAGCCAGGAAAATGGGATTAAATGTTTCATCCATTCACATAAAACATCTTAATCCTTTGCCTTCCGATTTGGGAACCATAATGAGGAGATTTAGAAAAATTCTGATACCGGAAGAAAATTTGGGGCAATTCAGGATGATTGTGAAAGCTAATTATCTCCTTGATCCCATCGGATTGAATAAGACCGAAGGGCAGCCTTTGACTTCTGAAGATGTTCTTAGAAAAATCAAAAAACTTTTCACGAGGTAATGATGGATAACTCAAGTTTAAAACGCACAGCCAGAGATTTTGCTTCAAAATGCCCTGTAAAATGGTGTCCGGGCTGCGGTGATTTTGCCGTGCTGGCGCAGATGCAGAGAACCTTCGCCAATATGGATTTGCCCCATGAAAAATTCGCCGTAATTTCAGGAATAGGCTGTTCAAGTCGCTTGCCGTATTATTTAAACACCTATGGGTTTCACACGATTCACGGCAGAGCGCCGGCAGTTGCCACCGGGGTTAAGCTTGCCAATCCCGACCTTTCGGTTTGGGTTGTAACGGGAGACGGCGACGCTCTTTCAATAGGCGGTAATCATACTTTGCATGCCATAAGAAAAAATATCGGCATTAAGATAATTTTGCTCAATAATAGGATTTACGCTCTTACTAAAGGCCAGTCTTCTCCAACCACCAAAATGAATGTGATAACCAAAAGTTCTCCGTCGGGAACTATAGATTATCCTTTTACTCCGCTTAGATTTGCCATAGGTCTTGATTGTACTTTTGTCGCCAGAGTCATGGATACCGATATGACAATGATGGCGCATGTTTTTGAGGCGGCGGCAAAACATGAGGGAACGGCTTTTGTCGAAATTTTCCAGAGATGTTTGGCATTTACCAATGTGGAATTTGATCACTTTAAAGATAGAACCAAGAAAGAGGATATTATGGTTCATGTGGAGCATGGCAAGCCTCTCGTTTTTGGTAAAAATAAAGACAAGGGTATAGTCATAAAGAATTTTAAAGCCGAAGTGATAGAATTTGAGCAGGGAAAAGTTCCGCCTGAAGTGGTTGTTTATGATGAGTCCAATACTGAATTGGCTTATGTGTTAAGTGGTTTTTTCTATCCTGATATGCCGGTTCCCGTCGGCATATTAAAAAATGTCGAAAAACCCGCGCATGAAGAATTAATGCATGATAAAGAAAAAGAGGCCGGAGATATTACTCTTAAAAGTATTCTTGAAGGCCCCGGTACTTGGGAAACAAATTGACCCCGTTAAATAATTTCAGATTTTGAGGATACGCCAAAATCTGAAATTACGCCTTGAGTATTGCTAAAATATTTTTAAGAAATAGTCTCAAGGCGTATTTAACAGGGTGAATTTAGAAATCTTTAATTCCGTCACAGAGTCTTACTATCGAGTTCTATTTCTTTCTTTTCTTTTTTCGGATGTATTTGATTTTGCTTAATTTGGTTCCGGGAAAATAAAACTCAAGTATTTCACGGGCGGTTTTTTTGTATTTTCCGGCCATGCCGGCCGCGCCCGATTGGCAAAGCCCTATGCCGTGGCCCCAGCCGCCGCCATATATCCAATAATTTCTTATTCTGCCGTCTTTAAATTTGTTTATTTCCATAAAAAACAGAGTGCTTTTTACAGAACCGAACCCCATTACATTGCGTATTAAATGTTCTCGGTCTATCTTTATGGTTTTTTTTGAGCCTACTATTCTGAGAGCGTTTACATTGCCCGAGCCGCTTCTTTTTAAAGGGAATATTTTTTTTAATTTACCGATGCGATAGCGTTGATTTATTCTATGGCTTAAATCTTTATGTTTGATTATTCTAACCCATCTATAATGCGCGGAGGCGGTAAGGCCCGGAGAATTGCAGTATGAAGGGGGATTGCTCATTATCCATTGATGAAATTTCCATGGCGAATCCATTGGTTTTTGCTCTTCTTTAGGCAAATCCTGATGGGTTTTTAGATACTTTATGTTTCCCCAGCCATTGACCTCTTTTGAGGCCTGAATATGACCGCCGCAAGTTGAATGATAAAAGGTTTGAGCGGGCCGGCCGCGATAGGTTAAAATTTGGCCTTGTGTATCCACGACCGCGTTATTTGTTGAATTTCTTTCCATTATTACGCCTTTATAAACTTGGCAATGCTGGCTGTCGCAAAGATGGTAACCCCATTTTTTATGTTTTCCCCCCCGCGCTTTTCTAATCAAAACTTGAGTCCTGGCAATTATGGCTTGGGCTTTAAGGGTTTCATATGGCCACCAGCTTAATACCTCGCTCGGCACTACGCCCAATAAATAGATTTCCATATCGACTATATTTACTATTCCTATCCCTCTGCCTTTGATGGGATATAATTCCATAATTCCTCTATAAGCTCTATCGGAATGACGGAACCATGGATTTGAAGATTTTCTTATTCTTTCAAAGATTGTATAGCCTTTTTTGGGATTATAGGGTTTAATCAATATGGGGCCTGTAAATCTTCCGAAAATTTTATTTTTAGGATTTCTTAAGACTACTTTGCCGTTCCTGTACATTGCCGTCCATATTTCATTTGGCGCGGCGCTGGCATAAAGTTTTCCCGAACGCTTGCCTATGACTTTAAAACCTTCAAAGGATTTAAATTTCAATATTTTATTTATGCCTTGTCTGCCTGTATTCTTTGTTCCTATTCCGACGCGCACTCTTGTGGATTTATCCAATATCTTAAGAGCGTCAATGGGAGCCAGTTTTGGCGGGCCTTTAATTTTAAATGGCGGGCGGATTTCTTCCGGCTGTTTTGTAAGTTTTCCTTCAAGCACTTTTATCATTTTTGAGGCTATGGGATGTTTCGGCGCGTAATCCAAAACTCTGTGATATTGATTCCAGGCTTCATTAAATTTATGACCGCGCGCGTAAATGCCGGCAAGAGGCAGGCGGGCTTCTATGAAAGAGGGATCTTTGCGCAGGGCTTCAATTAAATATTGTTCCGCTTTTTCATACATTTTGAAATTTACATAAGCCCAAGCGATAATATAGTCTATACCCGAGAATTTTGGCCTTAGTGTTTTATATTTTTTTAAATAGTTTATTGAGTCCACTTTCTTATTTAAATGGGAATAAACACTTCCTTGTCCCAACAGAGCTCTTATGTGATTGGGTTTGTTTTTAAGCGCTTTTTCAAAAAGTTTGGCGGCTTCGGGGTATTTGGCGAGGTGAAATTTTAGCCAGCCAAGTTCGCATAAAACATCGCTGTTATCCGGCTCAATAAGCAAGGCTTGTTCAAAGGCTTTAACGGAATTTTTATATTTTCCCAATTGTTTATAAACTATGGCGGCATTTAAAAAAGGCTTAATGTTTTTAGGGTTTAGGCGCGCTTTAAAAAGATATTCATTGGCTGATTTGGTTAAATCACCCCTTAAATAAAATGAATATGCAGCATTGCCCGAGGTTTGTGTTGATTGCGCTGAAAAAACAAAAACGCTCATAACAAGGAAGAATAAAAGTATTTTCTTAAGGTGTCTCATGGTGAACGCTATATATCTTATAAAATTTTAACTTGAACGCTGATGGATGTCTGGCGCCATAGGCGCCACAGGCTTCGTTGTCCTTCGAAAGTCCAGTCCACTCCACCACCTCTTTTAGTACGCCATACAAAGTATGGTAAATTCTTAGAGTGAATTATTTTGGCAGAAATGCCAAAATGTAACATAAAGAGGTGGTGGGGTAAAGAATTGGATTATTTTTATAATATACTAGTTAGATAATTAGATAACTGGGTAATTAGGTAGCAAGTAAAAAGAATTTGGCAGTTAATTTAGTGTTTAGTATTAAGAGGATGCAATAAAATCGGGGTATAAAGCGTTAATTTATATAGGAGCCAAAAATGACGGTGACGGACGCGGAGCTTATCAAGGCTTATAAAAAAGGCGATACACAAGCGCTGGAAAAAATCATGGAAAAATACAAAACTCCAATTTATTCGTATCTTTTGAAAATGGTCGGAAGCCGGGACTCCGCCAATGACCTGTTTCAGGAGATATTTCTTAAATTCATTAAAAATATACAATCCTATAATGAGGAGAAAAAATTCGCCAATTGGATTTATACGGTAGCGCATAATACGGTTATGGATAGTTTTAGGAAAAATAAAAACCGGTATATTGAATCATTGGACCAAATCAAGGGCGAGGATTTTAAGTCTGTTGCTGAAACAATAGCTTCAAAAGATTTATCGCCGGAAAATATTTTGATAAAGACTGAAATAAGCGGAAAAATAGAGAAAGCTTTTGAAATCCTTTCGGATGAACAAAGAGAAGTATTTATTATGAGACACTATTGGGGGCTTTCGTTTAAAGAAATAGCGGAGATACTTAAAGTTCCAATCGGTACGGCTTTAGCAAGAATGTCCAGAGCTTTAGGTAAATTAAAAGTGGAATTGGGGCATATCGAGGAGGCAGTATGACCCTACCACCTGCTCAAGCCGCAAAGCGGATTCAAAAAAAATACCAATCTCCGATTGGTGAGGAGGTGGTAGGGTGAACTGCGATTATTCCGAAAAAATTTTGCTTTATTTTTATGGTGAAACCGACAAGGCTCAAACTGAAGAAATAAAAGAGCATTTGAATTCTTGCGAAGAATGTAAAAAGAATTTGGAAGTTTTGAGCGGTGTTTCGAATCATTTGGATGCTTCCAAAGCCGCCGCGCCCGATTATTTAATTGAGGATATAATTCGCCGGTCGCGTAAAGAAGAAATTCCCGGATTTAATATCGGAGATGTTTTGAAAAATATTCGCAATCATTGGAAAGTCGCGGCTTCAGGCTTGGTTTTTGCGGCTTTAATGATTGGCGTGTTTTTTCCTTTTGGCGCGGATAAAGTAAATCTTAATTGGACTTCAAACATAGATTCCGGTCTTGATAGTTTGGAATATAGCATGTACGAGGAACGAGATTCATTTTTGGGTGAATATGGCGAGTCCGGTGAAGATTTTAAGTATGAAGATATTGATAGTGAAATTGAATCAATAAATGAGAATGGGAGGATATTATGAAAAAAAACACTGCGTATGTAATGGGTCTTATTTTGATGTTTTCTACGGCCGGCGTATATCTTAATGCTCAGGGCATGGGCGGCGGTTATGGCGGTGAGCATGGCTTTAACTCGGATGATGGCATGAGAATGCATCAGAGAGAGGGCAATAGAGAAGGCATGGAAATGCGTCATAAAGATGGTTATAGAGATAAAAGAAGTTCCCGTAAAAACATAAAAAATAAAAAAATAAAACGTATTAAAAGCAAGAAGATGGGTGGTTATGGTAATCAGGATATTGAAAAAGATGTTCTCAGTACAATAAAGAAACATGATTCTTCTTTTGCTAAGAAGCTTGAGAAACTGAAAGAAGACAATGCTCGAAAGTATAAGTTAATCTTAAGGCAAGCTTCAAAACCTTTAATGATGTGTAAGCGTCATGGCGGTGATGCTACCATGGAAAAAGATATGGTTGAAGGCATTAAGCTTGAATATGAAACAAGAGAACTCAGCTTTAAATATAAAAAAGCTT
This sequence comes from Elusimicrobiota bacterium, assembly GCA_030639665.1. GTDB lineage: Bacteria > Elusimicrobiota > Elusimicrobia > Elusimicrobiales > UBA9959 > JAKLQJ01. Next base: position 21,759 of record DAOWCC010000004.1, read on the forward strand.
CAAGCAGTGAAAAAAAGGTTATCGAAAAAAGCTTAAAAACCAAGGTATCCAGACTTTTTGATTTAAGAGCCAAAGGACAGGAGATTAGAATCAAAAATATGAATAAAGAAATAGGAGAGCTTCAGTCTAAGTTGAAAGATAGAAAAGCTCATAAAGCGGAAATTGTGAAAACCAGAGTTGATAAGCTTACGGGTCAAGGCTATACTTGGTAACAACAGATAGAAATAAGATAGCAGAAAGTAGAAAGCAGGAACAGAATATTTAGAATAAAAAATAACCCCTCAATTTTCATTGAGGGGTTATTTTAATTGTATTGGAAGAGGGCGTTTTTTATTTAATTTTTCCCGCTTCTATAAGTCCGTTTCCTTGCAAATTTATTGACAAGCCGATATCAACTGAAGCGTTTACAAGCGCGGTTTTAACTTCCGCGGGAGTAGTATGTCCCAAACCTATCGCGAGAGCGGCAAGACCGGCAACATGCGGACAAGCCATTGAAGTTCCCGACATGCTTTTATACGCTCCGCCTTTATAAGTTGAGTAAACATTATAACCCGGGGCCACAAAATCAACTTCGGGGCCTCTGCTGGAAAAATAGGCTATCGCATCGGAAGAAGTGCTTGCTGAAATGCCCAATGTTTCGGCGTATTTGGCGGGATAATTAACGGCTCCGCTGTCATTTCCCGCGGCGCAGACTACTGTTATGCCTTTTTCAACGGCAATTTTTACAGCTTTGTGAAAAGAGTCTATTGAAGAACGGCCGCCAAGGCTCATGTTTATCACATTGATGCCATTGTCAACACACCATTCAATGCCGGCTATTATCGTGGAATAAGATCCGCCGCCGCTGCCATCCAAAACTTTTACGCCGTAAATGGCGGCTTTCGGGGCAACTCCAACAACACCTTTATCATCTTTTATAGCCGCGATAGTTCCCGCTACATGCGTGCCGTGACCATGCTCATCTGTGGGGGCCAGTTCAGGCTTAATGGCATTGTAGCCTCCGACATAATTAGGGGAGAGATCTGGATGAGTGGAATCTATACCTGTATCCACAATTGCCACTTTTGCTCCTTCTCCTTGAGTTGTGTTCCATGCGTTTTCAGCTTTAACTCTGGCTATGCCCCATGGAATTTCACTTTTTTGCTCTTCTTTCGTATTCGTGAGAGAGGGAATCGATAAAGGAGATTCTTCATTGGCAACTTTTATTTTTGTCATCATCTCTTTTACGGAAGGCATGATGGCAGTGGAAAGAGCTTGTTTTTCGAAGCTTATCCAATTTTGGTAAACATCTTCTTCAACATTTGTTACGCCCGTAAGCTTATATATTGTTGAGTCTTTTATATAATCGGGAAATTCCGCCACAATGGCATTTATTATTTTAAGTTCTCTTACTATTTTTCCGTCTATGTTTTGGAGTTCTTTTTCTCCTGTTTGCTTGGTGGTGATGTCATAATTGAAAGTTATTATTTTCTGAGCGGCGTTTGAAAAAGTCGCAAAGCTCGTTAACAGAAAACAAATGGCTGACAATATTCCTATTTTTTTCATGTAAAACCTCCGGTAAAATAATTCTAGTTTGCGCGTAAAATACTCTAATAGGATTCTACTAAAATAATTGACAAAAGTCAGTAAAAAAGCGCGGCAGGCAACAGTGTGGCAGTGATGCAGAAAAACAGAGGCAAGCAATAGCATATAGATTGAGTAATAAAAATGGCTGATAGTCTGCTATTTAGTGGTTTTATGGTGTTTAGGGGTTAAGCTGTTACTGCAGTACTGTATCGCTGTCGAGCTGTGGCTCTATATTAGTTTATCGAGGAAAAGCCAGGCAAGTCCCAAAAATGAGAAGAAGCCCACTATATCGGTTATGGTGGTTAAGAAAATACCCGAAGAATGAGCGGGATCGAAACCCATTTTTTTCATCGTTAAAGGTATAAAGGCGCCAGCAAGTCCGGCCGCCGTCATGTTTATGAACATGGCGACACCTACAATAAGCCCTAAATAAGGATTTCCTTTCCAGGCCCATGCCACGCCGGCTGTAACAATTCCTATGCCTATGCCGTTTATAAGGTTGGCGGAAGTTTCAACAAGGACAGCTTTATAAGCGGCCGATGGTTTAATTTCCCTCATTACCAAAGCTCTTAAAATTACGGACAAAGATTGGGTGCCGGCATTTCCGCCTTGCCCCGCTATTATGGGTAAAAATACGGCAAGTACGGCGACTTTGCTTATCATGCCTTCAAATACGGCTACAACCGCGCCCGCGAGAAAGGCGGTTAAAAGATTTATGTATAACCAAGGCAAACGCTTTCTAATTTTAAAACTCAAAGGGGAGTAAACTCTCTCTTCGGGACTCGCGCCGAATAAAATTTGTATGTCTTCAGACGCTTCTTCTTCAGTGGATTCAATCAGGTCTTTTGTATTGACCACTCCGATAAGCCTATTGTCTTCATCAACTACCGGTATGCCCAAATAATGTTTTTCACCAAATATGGCTATAAGTTCTTCTCTGTCGGTAAAAGGGGAAACCTTAATCACATCCTTTTTCATTATGTCTTCAATAAATTGGTTCAAATCGGAGATGATTAAATCGCGCATATTTAAAATTCCGATTAGTTTATTTTCATGGTTCACCACATAGCAGTAAGTCGTGGGGACATGGCTTCTGGCAAGGCTTCTCAGTTTGTTTATAACTTCCCTAACACGGATATCGCTTCTGAAAGAAAGAAAATTGGGCTGCATTACTCTGCCGGCGCTTTCATTTGGATAATTTAAAATTTCACCGATCTTGATGGATAATGCTATGTCAAGGAAATTTAAAAATTTTTTCTTGCTGGTCGCGGCGAAAAAGCGAAACATGCTCGCGGTTTGCTGGGGAGTCAGTTTATGAATAATTGAAGCGGCATAATCGGAATCCAATTCTTCCATTATGGCCGCTCCATAGCGCGGCTGGATATTTTCAAGGCATTCAATAGCGTCGGCAATGGAAAGGGATTTGATAATATCGGCGGCATCTTGGGCGGAAAGAGATTCCAAAACTCTTAGAGTCTTTTGCGGGTCGCTGTCTATTAAATGGTTTATAAAATTAATTGCCGAGGTATCGCTTGTCATAAATTCGCCGTAAAAACATCGTTTGTACAATTATAATATATTTACCCGCATACATACGCAGTTTTAGTAATCTTTTTTTTGAAGAAAGTTGAAGGTAATATGTATGTGTGCGGGTAATGGGACTCGAATTTTATTGAAGGTTGAGATTTGAAAGCGCGCCGGCGGTTTCGGGATTTTGCATTAAAGCGTTTACGACATTGGGATTTGTAAGAAGGGGGATAAGATTGGGATTCGCGGTCAAAATTTCATTCATCTTATTTGTATCTTCCATCAAGCCTTTTACCGCGGGGGAGGAAAGAAGTTTGCTCGCCAATTTACTCGAAGCTACGGCGCCGACGATAGCGGGATTATTAAGGGCTGTTTTTACCACGCTATTATTCAAGAAATTACTTGCGGCATTGGTATTTATTATGTAATCGGCCAGCGCGTCGGGACTTTTTAACACTTTTTTTACTTTATCTCTGCCCATGAAACCTTTTATCACCAAGGAGTTGTTGAATAATGCTTTTACCACTTTTGGGTTTTTCATAGCTTTGCCTACGGCTGAAGTTAAAAAACCTTTTTTTTGTCCGATATACTTGGTTTCTCTGTTTCTAATGCTTTCTTCTCCTCCGGAGTTTGAATCGCGTTTTTGATTGGAGCTTTGTTTTTTGCGGCGCGCTGAGGTTCTTTTTGAGGAACTTGGTTTTTGTCTTGTGTAAGCGCTCCGCGATTGTCTTTTATCTGGTATTTCTCCGCCCGATTTATAGTTTACAGAATAGCCCATATCGTTAAAATTGGGAATATTAGGCTCGGAAGAAAATGTTTTTTTAATCTCGCCTTCATCAGAGGAAAACGCGCCATAATCGTTCTTGGATAAATTAACATCGCTTGAATTAATTTTTTGATGCCAATTATAAAGAGGATAACCCAAAACTACATAAAGAGGGGTGAGATAAATAAATATTTTCCAACCGCTTGTTTTCTTTTCGTTTGCCATAAGAATATCCGTTTAGATGTATAGTTTAACAGTGAAAAACACTATCTGTCAAGGCTGATACCGATGGCATATAAGGCAAGAATTCTGAGGGTCAAAAAGTCGGTCGATTGTTTATCTGTATTTGATTAACGCGTAACGCTATTACCTCAATGAACACGAATGTATTTTATGCTAGAATTTTGCGATATGTTTCAACTCGTATTCAAAAATATTGCGGTTTTTATGGCAAATTTTATTCAGGTGTATATATTTTGTTCCGGAATTTTTTATCTTTTTTTGAGTTTTTCCGCCATCATTATAAAAAAACGCCCAAAAAAATCACCGAAAAATAATAAATTCGCCGTTTTTATAATGGCTTGTGATGAAGAAAAAGTAATTCGTTTTTCAATAGACAGTTTAAAAAAAATGAATTATCCAAAAGATTATTTCTCCATCTATGTGGTGGCTGATCATTGCGCGGATAAGACGGTTGAAATAGCCCGTTCAATGAATGTTGGAGTTCTGGAACATTCGGCTTCCGGCGTTTTTCAAAGTAAAGGAAGGGCTATGAAGTGGGCGACGGAAAAAGCGCTTGCTTTAAATAAGTATGACGCGATATGTTATTTTGACGCCGATTCTCTGGCTCATACGGATTATCTCAAAGAGATTAATAGGCATATAAATAATGGGGAAGAAATTATTCAAGGCAGGCAATTAGCCAAAAATAAACAAGACGGCTGGTTGCCAAAGATACTTGCCGTCGGACATTTGCTTACAAATATATTTTTTCAAAGTCCGAAATACGCTTTGGGTTTTTCCGCGACGCTTCACGGAAAAGGAATGTGTTTTTCAGCCAAAATGGCAAGGCGATTTCATTGGGATGAAATGTGCCTTACGGAAGATATTGAAATGCAAATGAGGCTTATTGCCAACGGCGTAAGAATAACCTGGTGTGAAGCCGCTATTGTTTACGACGAGGAACCGGTTAATATCAGCCAATATATTAAAAGAACCGTGCGCTGGACAAGAGGTTCTTTGGATACCGCGAGGAAACATTTGGGCGGGCTTTTTAAGGCGGCTTTATTTAAGGGCGATCTTAAAGCTCTTGAAGGAGCCTTGTATTGTTCAAATGTATATAGATTTTCAGTTGCCTCGCTTATGGCTTTTTTGATTTACTATACAAGAGATTCTTTTAATCTCATTATTTGGTTTTATCATATTTTGCCGGGCGCGGAATTTACGATTAAGATTCTCGTTTTTATTCCCCTTATTTTGTATCCGCTCGCGGTGCTTATAAGCGAAAAAGCCGAATTTAGCATGCTTGTGGCTTATTTTCTTCAGCCGGTTTTGGGTGTTTTTAGAATTCCCGTTTTTATCGCTGGAGTATTTAGAACCAGGAGTGAATGGGGAATAACGGAACATCAGAGTAATGTCGGCATAGATGATATTGTAAAACGGCAGGCAGTGTGGCAGCAAGACAGCTAGGCGGCAAACAGTTCGGGACATTTATCTATTAGTTGTCGCATTTATATGGAGGAAAGTATGAGAAAAATAATTTTGCTAATGGGAATCATATCATTGCCCATAAGCGCAGTAAACGCGCAGGTGGCTAAGGAGTCTTTAAAGGATCCTATGGAAAATAGGAATATGACAATTCGACGGCCTGAATCAGGCAGAATTGTACTTTCCATTTCCACAAAGCTTAGGCTTAGCACTAAGCAAGAAGAGCGGATAACGAATGCCTTAAAAAAAGAGACGCGCAAATTCGATAAAGCTTTTGATTCTTATCGGATGGCGGAGGAAAAAGAGAAAAAATGGCGCGCTGAAATGAATAATCTAAGATATGATATGCTTAAGATAAATATGGGTATTTCCGATGTCGTGAGAGATTATCTTGACGAAGAACAAAAGGAAATTTTTGATACGATGATAGAGCAGAGAATGGCTCCTAAAAAAACGATTAAGAAAAAACGGAAAAGAGTAAAAAGGAAAAGAGTGAAAAAATCCGTAAAAACCAGAAGAGTCAGACCTGCTAAAAAACCAAAAGTTATTGCTCCCAAGCCTAAACTTCTTGAAACCTCTCCCGATGAAGAAGGCGGAGATATAGGCTATTATCCGTAAATAAAAAGGCGCAAGTTGTAAATAAAAAACTATGACTATTGAATTAAGAAAGATATTTGGAAAGGTTTTTCTCTGTCGCCTGTCGCCTGTCGCCTGTCGCCTGTTTGTTAGAAAGGGCATAACGCTTGTGGAAATTATGATTGCCATGGCGCTTCTTTCAATAGGCGTGCTTGGGATGATTGGTTCTTTTACTTACCTTAATAAGGGGCTTCAGGTTACCAAAGGAAGAACTCTTGCCAATAATCTGGCTCAAGAAAAAATAGAGCTTCTAAAAAACAAATCATATTACGGCGTTTTGGTAACCACCGAAACGTCTTTTGATACTAATTTTGATTCGACTATTGAATATGACACTTATCCCAATGGAATGGAGAATATAAGCGTCGGAGGTATAAACTTTGAACGGCGCGTTTATATAAGGAAGGTAGCGGAAGATGGAAGCGGTAATTTAACCTATTTTAGTTGGAATCAATCGGATACGGGCTTGAAAGAAATAGAGGTTTATGTTTCATGGAGAGAGGGGAGTGATTGGAAAAAATTGAAATTAACCAATATCAGGGAAAATCCCGACCGCAGTTATCTAAGCGCCAGTTTTGACGGAAAAGTTGTGGATGATGATTTTCCTGTAAATGAATTGGAAGATGTTACCGTAAAAGTTATTGAAAATCCCGCCCGTTCGGAAACTACCGAAGCTGATGGCACATATGGCTTTGCCATTGAGCCCGGAAGTTATACGCTGAGGGCTTCAAAAGATGGCTATTTCCCCGCTCTTTCTCCTTATCAATCCGTCGAAGCGGGTGGTACGCCGACAGTGAATTTTACTTTAATCAAAATGTCCACCGGAACTATTAGTGGAACTGTTTACAAAAACGACCATCTTGTTATAAGCCAGGTTGTGGGCAGTACTGAAGATGCGGGAGGTTTTTTTCAGGAATGGGTAGAGGTGTATAATCCCACTACCTGGACATGGACTATGGCTACCGGTCTTAATGCGGGAGTGATTGGAATTGCTTATGAATTGAGGACTCAACCTATGCAGCTGATTGATTTGGACTATTTTACATTTACTTTGCCATCACAGCATTATTATCTTATTGCCAATAGAGCAAGTATCACGGTGGACGGCGCTACGGTCAATGCTGATGCCGTTTACAAAGTAACCAATCCGGGATATCCCAATATCATTAAGACCACTGTGGATGGCGGTAATGATGCGGCGGGAATCGGACTAGGCTGGATTGCAACTTTAACGGGTATGGATGCGGTAGGATGGAGTACCGGAGGATTGGATCCAGATATGAGGGAGGGGACTCCGATACCGGAGTTGGTGGATGGGTTTGAACCTGATGAGCAGTATGTCCGCAGAACCGGTCCGGGACCGGTGCCGGGAGTGGGACTAAATCCGGGCGACGCAAGAACTTACGATATCAATAACAATATAAATGATTTTGCGGTTCTAACTCCTGTTAATTCTCCTAAAAACTCTTCAGATACTGAGGTTCCCGTTACCGGAACTCCCGCTTGGGGAGCTGTCGTTTATGCCGATGATGGTATGTCAAATTCTGCCGTGGCGGATATAGAGGGTAAATTTACTTTGCTAAATGTTGCAACCGGTTCGTGGACAGTTTATATATCGAGTGACACGCATTTTATAAGTAGCGGGACTTTTGGCGGAGCAGCTCACGGTTTTGCCGATTCCATGGAGGTTATTATTGATTCGGACACCACCATGGGTTATGTTACGGGACGGGTTACCGATATTAACGGTATTCCTCCTTCTCCCGGTGTTGATGTTTATGCGGCCGGCTGTATAAATCCCGTTACTACGGATGCTCTTGGCTACTATACTCTGGCTCTTGAGCCCGATACGGTGGTTGTAAGCGCCAATTATCAATTGGCGGATACTAAATACGTTGAAGTTTTTGAAACAGATGTGGTTGTTACACATGGGGCTGTTACCAGCGGTATAGATTTTACACTTACAACAGGTGGGAATATCGCGGGGAGAGTGGTTACAATGGGCGGTGTGGATCCTTTGCCAAATACCCCTATAGTAGTTTATAAAAACAGTATGGCTCAGGGTGACGGCATAACTGACGAGGACGGTTATTTTCAGATAACGGGAGTTTCAAGCGGAACATATAGCGTTGAACCTCAATTGGAAGCGGGAGAAAGTTATTCTCCATCTATTTCCACAAATGTGAACGCGAATGATAGTTTATTTATCGGAACTTTTACCGTTTCAGGCGCCATGGGTTATATAAAAGGAACCGTTAAAAACGGTGGAGAAATAATAGATACAGGGGTTTTAATTTACGCGAGTACAGATACAATCACTTCAACTCCGCCCATATTAAACGCGGCTTTGCGTTCGGGAACAGTTATTTATTATGCGGCCAGCAGTAATTTTGACGGAACTTATACTTTGCCGGTCCGTGGCGGTTATACATATAATATTTATGCGTGGCACACCACATGGAGCGGTGATACTCCAACTGTCCAGAGAGATGAACATGAAGGGGTGGATGCCATACCCGTTAGCGCGGGGCAAACGGTGGAAAGGGATTTTAATTGGTAA
>DAOWCC010000201.1 GCA_030639665.1 Elusimicrobiota bacterium
AGTGTATCCCTATCCAAAATTATCCATTATATCTTATGGACCCGGTCTATTTGATGTCATAGACTTAAGAAAATAAAAAGCCTATTACTTGTGACTTGCAACCTGTAACTTGTGACCTGCTTATGCATATAATAATTTGTATAAAACAAACACCGCTGACAGATAAAGTGGACTTTGATTCGGACGGCAATCTTATTAGAGATAATATTGAATCCGCCATTAATCCCTTTGATGAATATGCTTTGGAAGAAGCCCTCAAAATAAAAGACGCTAATCCTGACACAGTCATCTCCGCTCTGACCATGGGGCCGCCAAACGCCAAAGATGTTCTTAGATACGCGGTCTCAAAGGGCTGTGATAAGGGATATCTTCTAAGCGATATATTATTGAAAGGCTCCGATACTCTAGCCACGAGCTATGCTCTCGCCAAAGCCATAGAAAAAATAAATTCAATTGAACAGTCCGCGCTTATTATTTGCGGCATGGGCTCAAATGACAGCGATACCGGCCATATTGCCTCTCAAATAGCGGCTCAATTAAATCTTCCAAACATATCTCTATCGTCGAAAATCATATCGTTGGAGGAAAACTCCATTCTCCTTGAGAAAAAAGAACTTGAGAATATTGAAAAGTTTGAAATCCAATTACCGGCCATAGTATCTTTTGACAAAAACATTAACTGTCCAAGATTGGTAAGTATAAAAGGCCGCCTGAAATCCAGGTCCTTTAAACCTATCGTATGGACGATAAAAGATATAAATTGCGACCCTGAAAAAATAGGCTCCGATAACTCACCCACATTTGTCAGTGAATCCTTTACTCCTCCTAAAAAGAGCAGAACATTTTCTGTAATAGATGGAGTAACTATCGGTGAAAAAGCGGAAAACACCGCTAAAATTCTAAAAGAATTAAAATTTATATGACAGAGAAAACCAGAAAAACATGGATTGTATGCGCCTCAAACACGCCCGGCTTTGAGCAATCGGCATATGAGCTTATTACAGCGGGTCTGGAAATTTCTGACGGCAAAATGGAAAATTTATCCTGCGTAATAATAGGTTATGAAGCCTCCAAATACGCAGATAATTTTTTCAAGAGGGGAATAAAAAAAGTTTATATTGTCCAAGGCGAAATTTATAAAAATTTAATTGAAGAAATTTACGCGGACGCCCTCGCGCAATTAATATTGCAAGAAAATCCCGCTAAAATTCTTTTTTCAGCTTCGAAGGAAATAAAAACAATAGCGGCCAGGCTTGCCGCAAAACTTAATATGGGTCTTATATCGGATGCTATAGAGCTTAAAAATGAAGCCTCCGGAAAAACATCCGCCATAAAACCCACTTTCGGCGGAGAATTAATGGCTAAAATAGAATCCCGCTCTCAAGTGGAAATGATAACCGTAAGAGAAGGATTTTATTTGAAAGCGCAATTATCAAATTTAGTTTCCGGCGGAGAAATTATAAATTTCAAATCGGACTTACCTCAATTGAACGCCAAAATAAAACTAATTGAATCATCCGCAAAATCAAAAGATGAAGAGGAAGATATCACCCAAGCGGAAATTGTAATAGCGGCGGGAAGAGGGATAAAAACAAAAGAAGAATTTGAAATGGTTAAAGAATTTGCCCAATTAATGAACGGCGCGATAGGAATAACCAGGCCCTTGGCAGATTTGGGCTTTGCGAGTGAAAGCTGTCAAATAGGCATAACGGGGAAAACAATAAAGCCAAAACTATATATCGCCTTGGGTATTTCGGGAAAAACTCATCATACTCAGGGAATTCTGAACGCTAAAACCATCATAGCCGTCAATAAAGATATTAATGCTCCCATAAAAGAAATTTCAGATTATTTTATTGAAGCCGATATTAAAGAATTTCTTCCAGCAATGATTAAAAAATTAAAAGAATTAAAAGAATTAAAAGAAACAGAATAAAAAAAATAGAGGATGGAAAATTCTACCATCCTCTATTCTCTAATTTTTCTATCCGCTGTTTTCTTACTATTCTCTGCTCTCTGATTTCTACTCTCTATCCATTATTCCGGTAGCTTTATAATACCTTCTTTCATTTTAAGTTCGGTTTCACGCATAGACCTTTTAATCGCAAACTCCGCCATTTTATAAAGCTCTTCTCTGCTTGGCTTAAGTCTGGCCACGCCTTGCTCTATCGCCTTCATACCGACGGCAACGGCCTCTTCAATAAAAACGCCCGGCTCATTCATTTCAGGAAGAAGATGATTCTCATTCAAACCTTTTTTTTCGGCATACTTAGCCAGTTCTTCAGCGGCGGCTATACACATTTCATCGGTAATGGAAGTAGCTCTTACATCAAGAACGCCTCTAAATATACCGGGAAAACCAAGTGAGTTATTTACTTGATTTGGAAAATCAGATCTGCCGGTCGCGACCACTCTCGCTCCGGCCTCTTTCGCTTCCCAAGGCCAAATTTCAGGAATGGGATTAGCGGTTACAAAAACAACGGCATCCTTTGCCATGGAAGCTATCCATTCTTTCTTTATGGTATCGGGTCCGGGCTTGGAAGCCGCGCTAAGAACATCCGCTCCTTTTAAAGCATCCGCCACTCCGCCTTCAATATTGCCCTCATTTGTTATCTCACACATATTCCATTTTTGAGCGTGACTCTTTAAATCCGTTCGACCTTTATGAAGAGCGCCTTTTGAATCCACATATATCAAATTGCCCGGCTTTGCGCCATAAGCCATATAAAGCAGCCCGATTCTGATATTTGCCGCGCCCGCTCCGACTAAAACAATTTTAACATCCTCAATGCGTTTACCGACAATCTTAAGCGCGTTTATCAAACCCGCCAAACACACGGTCGCAGTTCCCTGCTGATCATCATGCCAAACGGGAATTTTCATTTTTTTACGCAATTCATCCAAAATATAAAAACATTTGGGTTGAGCTATGTCCTCAAGATTAATACCGCCAAAGGACGGCTCTAAATTCATGACTGTTTTAATTATTTCGTCGGGATCCTTTGTATTTAAGCAAATGGGAAAAGCGTCAACTCCGCCCAAGTATTTAAAAAGAAGCCCCTTGCCTTCCATAACGGGCAAACCCGCTTCAGGACCAATATCTCCCAGCCCCAAAACTCTGGTTCCATCGGACACTACCGCGACCATATTTCCTTTATTGGTATGCTCATAAACTTTCTCAGGATTTTCATGTATATCTTTACAAACCTCGGCTACTCCTGGCGTATACCATATGGCAAAGTCGTCTATATTTCTTATACAGGATTTGGGCGAAACTTCTATCTTGCCTTTATAAAAAGGATGCAGTTTCATCGCGTCTTGCGCGGGCTTAAGAGCTTTTTTTAAGAGTTCTTCTTTTGAAACTTTTTCTTCTTCCGGTTTTGAATCAATAGGCATAATTGCTCCTTATATTTGAATTATGTTCATGAATAATTGTAGAAAATTAATTTTGCCCGAACAATCCTTATTTTGTATACTCTATTTCTAGGCCACCCACCCGAAAGATAATATCTTCCGGTGAAGAAACCTGCCCGTTAAAAATCTGTGATAGAATTACTCACAGAGCCCAAAATATGGCACCGTAGCTCAGGGGTTAGAGCGGGCGTTTCATAAGCGCTAGGCCGGTGGTTCAATTCCACCCGGTGCCATTTTATATTTGAAAATGGAAGTAATTGGCAAAGGATGTAAAAAGCGCCCAATTGATCCGCCCGGCGCCCCATACAACCTTTTATGGATTCATGGCAAATTTGAATCCATTGTGATGTG
>DAOWCC010000005.1 GCA_030639665.1 Elusimicrobiota bacterium
AAGGAGGGCTATTTCGTTTTCAAAATCCATAGTTTTATTATACAAGAAATATATTAATGATAATCTATTTTACGGCGTGAATTTTATTTTTATACGGCTTGGCTTCCGGCCATGATAAAACTTCGCTTAATTTATCAGCCGGAACTTCTATGGCTAATATAACATCCAAAGAAACCGAATCGGCTATTTTAGCTTCCATATAGCCTATTCTATTGGAATCTATAAATGAGCAAAAACTGCCTCTGTCTTTAATGCTTAAAAGTTCTTTTGAAATTTTATTTGCTTTATCTTTAGGAAAAGACCTCAAAAAATTTATAACCATATAGGGATAAAGGTCATCAAGATATTGCCCTGAAAAAACCGTATTGGAAAAACCGGCTATATCATCCTTGATTACTTTGACCTCTTCTTTCATGTTCTTATGACGCTGAGATTTAAGAAAATAATAACCGCTTGAAAAAGATCCCCATGTTTTATTTTCCAAAGCTTTAATATCAAGCCTGAAAAGCACATCGCCGTAACGCTCACGGCCCTGAGGAGGCCCTAATGAAGCAAAGACGCAACTATGCCCGCCAAATAATTTATCCTCCATCACCGGCGTAAACGGTTTTTCTTTTAGCCAGCCGTCTTTTATGGCCTTTGAAGCGGACAATAAAGCCTCGGCTTTAAATATGGAGCGCAATTTATCAAATTTAACTCTGGTAACAAGATAAGGCTTGAACAAAGAAGCTTTAGCCATTATTTTCTTTTCAATATCGCTAAGAGGCTCCATCAATATTTTTAATTGCTTGACGCGAGCTGAGGAAGCGTAATCTATAAGTTTAAATTCTTTTTCAAAAGAAATATCGGAGCTTAAATTGAGAGTAAAACTTTCAATATGGGAGCGCGCGATAGGACCGCCGCAAGTTTCAGCCGATAAAAAAGGAACATACGCGAGAAAAATCAGGAATGATAATATAAGTCTATACATAATTCCCCTAAAAATTTTACGGCTTTGTTTTACATTTTCTTTTGCGCCCGGCGGGAATCGAACCTGCAACGAAGGCTTCGGAGGCCTCTATTATATCCATTTAACTACGGGCGCAAAATTATTGCGGAATAGTAATTCCGCCGCTACAAACTCTATTAACGCAATGAACGCTGCCGCGCTATTTATTAAGCCATTCTTCCATCAAAACTTTAATTTGTGTCTGATACCGCAAGCCGGATATTTTTGCTTTGGATTTAAATGATTTAAGCATAATTTCCGGAATCTTAATACTTATAAGTTTGCTTTTCTGCTTCTCTTTTCTTAAATGAAGAATTTTAAAATCTTCAATAAAAGAAATTATCTGCTTGGGAGTCATTTTCTTGCAGTATTCAAGATATTCTTCTGAAAAACATTGTATAGCTTTCATTTCAAACTCTCCAAAGCTTTCACATCTTCCAAATCTTGCTTCCTGCCACTTTTCCGTTTCATTTTTATAAGTTCATCTATTGATAGTATGGGAACATCACCATCTTGAGATTTTACATATTTTATTTCATGGCCTTTAAGATTATAAGGCAATATAATGTCAACAAGTTCTATCGGATTTTCAGGATTCCAAAAACTCCAAGCAATCAAATTTTTATTTTTTATATACTCAAGCCTAAAATCAAAAACTTCTTCCCCATCAACGGGAAGACGGGAAACCAAACCGATACTTTTCAAGGCCGCTTCCGCCGCTATAAAACTTTTCTTATCAAGCTCCAAAACAATATCCAAATCCACCGTTCCGCGCACCGCGCCGTGAAGCGCCACCGCATAACCGCCCACTATGGCAAATTTAATCTTTTGCTTTTTAAAAATTTTGGCTATTTTATAAATAAACATAGTATATACCGGTATATACTTAGTATACAAGCCCTACAGCCATCTGTCAATAGTAAGAGCCTGTCCGACATAAGCAATTTCGTCTGCAACTGTCGCTTTTGGCTTACGCCTTTGCGCCGCTCAACTTACAGGCTCCATCGGGCATGCTCGTTTCGCGTCGCTTCGGCTCAGCTCCAAAATCACCAATTTCGTTATGAAAGCCCTATATCGGACAGGCTCCTAGAAATATTTTTTGGCTGTTTCGACAAGTTGCTTTTTAAACTCTTCAATATCTTTGGGAACGGTTCCGCCGCCTTGGGCAAAATCTTTTCTTCCTCCGCCTTTGCCGCTTAAAAGCTTGCCGGCTTCTTTAGCCATTTCGGACGCATCAAAACTATCCTTTAAATCATCACTGCAGGAAACAATAAATGAGAATTTTCCCTCTCTATTTGAAAAAACAAATATTATGCCGGATGATTTTTTTTGCTTTAAATCATCAACCATCAAGCGGAGAGTTTTCATTTCAGCGTCTTGAGCGTCAAAAAATATAAATTTGGCTTCGCCGTTTAAATCAAAAGTTGAAAGGGCATCGCTTGATTGGGATTTAAAACTGTTTCTTTTTATATTCTCAATTTCGGCTTTAAGTTTCTTTTCATTTTCCAAAAGCTTATCTATTCTGCCCTCTATATCCTCAATGCCGGATGAAAGCTTTAAGGCTATGCTTTCAGCGATATTCCAGACTCCGCTAAAATATTCTATGGCGCCTGGGCCGGCCACTCCTTCTATTCTTCTAATGCCTTTTGAAACGGAAGAATCTTTAATTATCTTAATGCCGCCAATGGAACTAAGCTCCGTTAAATGCGTGCCGCCGCAAAGTTCAAGGCTGTAATGGTCCTTGGCATTATCAAAACCGTCTTTGTTTATAAGCACAAGTCTGGCGGGGTCTTTATATTTTTCACCCAAAAGCATTACGGCATTCATCTCTTTGGCTTCTTTAAGAGATTTTTCAGCCGTGGAAACTTTATAATTTTCTTTTATGGCCTCATTAGATATGGCTTCAACTTTGGCTATTTCTTCTTTAGTGGGCGTATGGCCCACGGTATAATCAAAACGAAATCTCTCTGAATCCACGAAAGAGCCGGCTTGCCTTGTGGACGGGCCGAACACTTTTCTCAATGCCGCGTTTATCACATGAGTTGCAGTATGATGCACGGCTGTTCTATGTCTTTTAAAATCTGTTTTTTCCACGACTTTATCTCCAATTTTAATTTCTAAATTTTTTAGGGCTTTAACTTTATGAAAAACAATTTCAGAAGCCGTTTTTTGAGTATCCAGAACCTCGGCAATTTTATCTTCATTTTTATAAATGAAACCCGTATCTCCCACCTGACCGCCGGACTCGGCATAAAAAATGGTTTTATCAAAAGCCATATAACCGATATCGCCGGATTTCAACTTTTCAATATTATCGCCTTTTGAATTTATAAAGGCGGCTGTTTTTGAAAAATCCAAATCGCCTGAGATAAATTCCGTTACAGACAAACCGTCTTCGGCTTTTTGAAATATGGAACCGTCTTTATCGCCCGAAGACTTCCAGCCCGCTTTGGCAATGCCTTGAGCTTTTAATCTTGCCTGCTCAAAACCTTTCTCATCAACTTCAATATCTTTTGTAAAGGCTATCTCTTTTGTAAGCTCAAGAGGAAAACCATAAGTTTCATAAAGCCTGAAAGCCTCGGCGCCGGGCAGATTTTTCGGATATTTATCCAAAATATCTCCCAAAAACTTCTCTCCTGTTTCCAGTGTTTGAAGAAAACCCTCCTCTTCAAATTTCAAAACGCTTATTATGTCTTTCTCGGCAAGCTTGATTTCAGGATAAGTGTCTTTGAAAATTTCAAAAACCTTCGGCACAAGCTTATATAAAACAGCGTCTTTGGAACCCATAATTTTGGCAAATCTCTCGGCGCGCCTTATAAGCCTTCTCAAAATATAGCCTCTGCCTTCATTAGATGGCATTATGCCTTCGGCTATAAGAAAAACCGAAGCGCGCAAATGGTCGCTTATGATTCTGAAATTTGAAACATATTGGCTATCAATGGAATATTCAATATTTAAGAGTTTTGAAACTTCATCAATAATCGGTTTAAAAAGGGATGTTTCATAGGGAGAGTCTTTCTCTTCCATTATAAAGGCCAGTCTTTCAAGACCAAGACCCGTATCTATATTTTTTCTGGGCAGAGGCTTGAGAGTTCCGTCAGTTTGCCTGTCAAATTGAGTGAAAACAAAATTCCACACTTCAATATATCTATCGCAATCGCAACCCGGACCCGTGCAGCTTTTATGAAAGTATTGCTCTCCCCTGTCCCAATAAACTTCGGAGCAAGGTCCGCAAGGCCCTGTTTCTCCCATGGCCCAAAAATTATCATCTTCAAGCTCAACTATTCTTGAGTGAAGTTCACTTGGCAGGATTTTAAGCCATATCTTTTTTGCTTCTTCATCCTTTGGCGCGATCCCGCCGCCATAAACTGAAAAATAAAATCTATCGGCGGGTAAATTCATCTCTTTGGTTAAAAATTCCCAGCCCCATTTAATGGCATCTTCTTTAAAGTAATCACCGAAAGAAAAATTACCGAGCATTTCAAAAAAAGTGAGATGTCTTAAGGTTTTGCCCACATTGTCTATATCGCTTGTGCGAAAGCTCTTTTGACAGCTTGCGGCGCGCTGTAAATCTTTTTTAATGCCGAGGAAATAAGGTTTGAACGGCACCATGCCGGCCGCGGTAAATAAAAGTGTGGGGTCTCCCTCAGGGATAAGAGGGCTTGACTTAATTACGGCATGCTCGCGCTTGGCAAAAAAATCCAAAAATGATTTGCGTATTTCATAACTTTTCATACAATATTCTCACTTAGGCAAATTCCCTAGATATCAATTATACAATAATAGCGTTTATTGCGTTTGTAGAGTTAGTGGTGTTAGTGGCGTTAATTGAGTTTACGCGCCGCGCTATAAACGCTCAACGCGTAACGCTTATTGTTTGTATAATTACTGTATGGACGGCAAGAAAACGCTTACTCTCAAAATTTTGGATAAGATAAACTCAAATTCCAAAAAATATTCGCTTTTTAAAAACGGCGACAATATATTGCTTGCCATTTCAGGCGGCCCCGATTCCATAATGATGTTGGATTTCTTTGCCAAGCATTCTAAAAAAAGAAATATTAATCTTTGTATCTGCCATATAAATCATATGTTGCGCGGGAAAAGCTCGGATATGGATGAGGCTTTTGTAAAAAAACTGGGCCAAAAATACGATATTGAAACTTTTAATAAAAAAATTGATGTTCAGTTATTGGCTAAAAAGAAAAAGATAAGCATTGAACACGCGGCAAGACTTGCCCGTTATAATTTTCTGATTCAAACGGCCAAAAAAAAGAATTGCTCCATTATCGCGACCGCTCATCATTCGGATGATAATGTGGAAACGGTTTTGCTTAATTTAATTAGAGGCACCAATCCCAAGGGCTTGCTTGGCATACCTATTAAAAGAGTTTTATGGAAAAGCGGACATAAGAAGATTTATGCCATAAGGCCTCTTATGGCAATTACCCGCGGGGAGATTTTGGCTTATATAAAAGCCCATAAACTTTTATCCAGAAAAGACAAAACCAATGATGATGAGAAATACACCAGAAATTGGATAAGAAAAACTCTTCTTCCCCTTATAGAAAAGAAACAGCCTCAGTTTAGAGGCCATATAATTGAAATGTCCGTAAAATTGAATAAGGAACTGAGTAAGGAAAACTGAGCGCTTAAACAAACATTAACCGTGGAGGTTGAGACGCGGTTTAAATTTACAGTTCAAAAGCGAGATGAATCCTTCCCTGTCCGATAAGCAAATTTGTAACCTTTGCTCCTCTGGCAAAAGACGGAAGGAAAGCGTTGTTTCCAAATTTTATTTCCAAAGTCTTATCATCAATTTTGCGGGCGGTCATAACCGCGGCCAACTCAGTGTCTTTAGCGATACTATCGACAGCCGAAGATATAATCTTTCCCTGCAATAAAGCGTTTATAATGCCCGGCAAGCCAAAGCCATAAACCTTTCTAACATCCACCTTTTCGAATCTTATGGCCATAGTATTGGGCGCCGTAATGGCCGTTATAAGTCTGACTGTAAAACACACTCTCGGACTAAGCGGCAATTCGCGAACCACGGTCTCGGCCGTCATCTCAATGCGCCCGTCCGAACGGAACTTTATGCCGCCGTCATAGTCATCGGGACTAAAATTGAAATTGGAACCGTCCGCGTATCTGCGGATAAATTTATTAATCAAGCCTTCGCTAAGCGCCAAATTATAACCTTCAATCCGCTCAATGCCGACTCCGGAATTAACGCTAAGCGTGAAACCTTCATCGTCAAAACTAAATGAATTCAATTTTATATCGTCCACTAAACCGGGCAAAAGCGGCGCTATAAATTTAGGCGATATGGCGGCGCGCAATGTCCATGTCTTTTTATCATAAGCAAATGAAAGCGCATCTTCCGCCTTAAGGGGAACCCTGTTATCCGCGAGAGCGGCATCCATAGACTCCATAATTTTGGCGGAGATTTTATTGATAACAAACTCCATCACCCTGTCTTTGCCGAAGCCGATTAAACCGCCCTGCCCCATTGATATGCCCGCCACCTTCACTTTAACAAACTTAATGGCAAGAAGATTTTCTTTTTCAAAAAAAGACTCCATCAAAACTTCAGGCTTCAGTTTCAACCCATACATCTCCGCGCTGATATTGTTGAAAAGGATATAAGCGCCCTTGCTTGACAACAGCGGTTTCGAAGGGTCAATAACCGTAATTCCCTGCATGGGCATTTCCGACAAACGCTTATTAATTTCACCGAAAGGAATTTTAATATTTAAATCCAGTCCCGATTCAACACGCAGAGACTTGGCCGGCAAAGCGCTAGCCGAAGGCGACGGAATAACCGCGGGCATTTCCTTATCGGAACCGCCAAAGGCTGAAATTGAGTAAGAATTAAGATTAAAATCCTCCGCTGAAAAGCAGGATATATTCGCGAAAAAAATCATTATCACTGCGAGCATTAAATTTTTCATAATCATTATCCTTTGAATCACTGATAGAGATAGTCTAACAGTCGCAAATAAATTTGTCCAGACCAAAGGACCTATGCCGGACAGGCTCCTCCTATACGCGGATATGAATGAAGTCGGCTTATAAAATGCCGCGAAAAAATGATTTTATTGGGATAAAGATTTCGAAAGGCAGTGGACGCCTTTTGGATATTTTGAACAATATCTTTCCAATGAAGATTTATGATTTTAAAGAATGTTCAAGCGCGCGCTTCTTCCATTAAACCTTCAGGATAACCTATATCTATAACTTTAAGGCTTCCTATGTTTTTTTGCGCGTGAGGAGCCATAAGTCCGGTTTTGGGAAAGCCGAGAGTGAAAGTATGCTTTGCCATAATAAAAACACCGCTATGATGTCCGGTATTAGGACTCAAACCCGAAGGAATATCCGCCGCCACAATGAGCTTTTGACTCTTATTTATAAATTGAATGATTTTTCTGATTATCCCCGTCGGTTTGCCAATCGTGCCAACGCCCAAAAGGGCGTCCAATATGATATCGACATCTGAAAAAATATCGGGAAATTTCTCGATATTGCCGTTTTCAAGCAAGGTGATATTTAGCTCTTTCTCTTTCGCTCTTTCAATATTTTTAATCACAATCTCGCTATACCCCGAGTCTCTTGGCGGCATAAGATAAATTTCAATTTTAACTCCGGCCTCTTTTAAATGGCGGGCCGCGACTATGCCGTCTCCCCCATTATTGCCTCTACCGCAGCAAATTATAACCTTGAGTTCAGACGGCTCTTTTGAGAGCTCTTCTTTCGCTATATTGAGAATTCCATCGGCAATGCCTTTGCCGGCATTTTCCATTAAATCTATTTCGGCCGCTCCATATTCCATTGAAGCTTTTTTATCCAAATACTTCATTTTCTCGGCCGTTACAACCGGCCAGCCTTCATATTCTCTGACTTCGGGAATTTTTGACATAATATTTTTTCAACCCTAATCCTTTTCTTAAACTACCTGTATTACCCGCCCTGTCTTTACTTAAACTATAAGCCAAATGAACCAAGCAAATACGCAAATGGCAAAAATAAAACCACCCATTGATAAAACAAAATATGGCATGGCAACAGCTATAAAAGCTTTAAAACCGCCTAGGCGATAAATATATTTGGCAAATATTATTCTAGCCACAATAACCAAAGAAAACACAGTAAGAAGAACCAGAACGCTATTTATATAGTTCAATTTCGCGGCAAATCCCAGAGGGATTAATATGCTCCAAAAAAATTCCGCTACCCCTCCGAGAAAGAAAAGTTTTAAAATATCGCCTTTCTTTCCCATTAATTCAAGGAACAAATGGATTATGCCGGCAAATATAAAATTGCCGCATAACAGCGTCGCGAAAAGAATAAGAAATGAGAAAGTTCCAGCGGGAACCAAATTAAACATTCTAAAAAAAACAAAGAAGCTTAATGTTCCCACAAAATAACCGAGAAACCCCGCAAAAGAAAACTCGCTGTTTTCATGGGTTTTGATAAAACTCTCGGGAGAGTCTATAAGGCCGCTGATAGTATCGACTACGGACATGATTAAAAACCCTCCCATCTGTATTCAAGCTTTGGCCCCGAGAAAAATCTTTCAGCGCTCGGAGCGCTAAAAATACCGGTTTTAACGCTTAAGAGTGAAAAAATATCATCGAGAGACTCTCTGACCTTTATAATTTTGGGATCCTTGCCGATTTTGCCCATCTCGCCCGCCAAATCAACGGCATCTTGAAAATCTCCCAAAATATCAACAAGCTTAACTTCATAAGCCTGCCGTCCCGTATAAACTCTTCCGTCGGCAAGAGGCTTTAGAACTTCCAAAGGCATATTTCTTCCTTTGGAAATGGCTTCAAGAAACTGCGAATACGAGTCATCTATCATGGACTGCAGTATATCCTTTTCTTCCTGTGTCATTTGTCTTGAACCCGAACCTATATCCTTAAACTTGCCGGATTTTATCACTTCGGTTTTGAACCCTATTTTTTTCATAAGCCCTTCATAATTGCCAGCGCTCATTATTACGCCGATGGAACCGGTAATGGAACCGGGATGGGAAATTATCTTATCGCAAGCAGCCGCGATATAATAACCGCCGCTGGCCGCGACATCGCCCATTCTGGCAACAAAAGGTTTTTTTGTTTTTTTCTTGGCGCGAATAATGGCGGAATAAATATCCTGCACCGCGGCAACCGTTCCGCCCGGAGAATTTATATCTATCAATATGGCTTTGACATTTTTTTTCTCGCTCATTTTCTTTATTTTTGTGGATATGCGCGAGGCGCGGCGTTCAAATATATTTTTGGGAGCGTTTTGATATACAACTCCGCTGATGGTTATAATTCCTATGCCGTCCTTTTTAGAAAGCGACATTACTTTTGAAAAATCGTTTTTTTCAAAAACGCCTTTCTTCTTGGGAGCTTTTCCAATAATCATGAACGCCATGATGATAGCGGCAAAATACAAAACAGTCAGAATTTTAAGCCATAATTTTGTTGATAAAAAGTTCGTTGATATCTTTTCTTTCATCGGTTCGGGCTTAATTTCAGCTTTAGCTTCAACTTTGATTTCCGGAACCTCGTTTTTATTTTCATCTTTATAATCGGGTGTTTCTTCCATAATATCCTCCAACTTCTGTTTTTAATCTCAAAATAAACTTTATTACTGCTATATGCTTGCCGCGTCCACAACTAAATTTCTGCCAGAATCCTTGGCACAATAAAGCGCCTTATCGGCTTTTCCTATCACCTCTTTCGAGCTAAAGCCATCTCTCGGAAAATGCGCTATTCCTATAGACACGGTTATTCTAACACTTTCAAGCCCCTGCTGAAACACTTCTCTTTCTATGGCTGACCTTATTGATTCCGCTTTTCTCAGTACGCCTTCAAAATCCGCTCTCGGAAGCACTATGCCGAATTCTTCACCGCCATAACGGCCTATAAAATCGGTTTCATAAACGCTTGATTTAAGAATATCGCCTATTCGCTTTAAAACAAAGTCGCCGAATTGATGGCCGTATTTATCATTCAAATTTTTAAAATGATCTATATCCGCTATCATAAAACCAAATGTTGTTTTAAAACTGTTTGATCTTCTAATCTCATCCTCTATTTTCTCATCCAAAACATTTCTGCGGGAAACCCCCGTAAGACCGTCAATTCTGGACAGAGAATCAATCTGAGCGAAGAGCTGAATTCGTCTTATGGCAAAAGCTATTTGATTGCAAAAATCCGCCATTTTATCCGATATGGCCGAATCATTATCCGCTGAATTTGAAAATTCCGCGGTAAAAAAACCGCATACTTCATCTCCATATTTAACCGGAACGAAAAAAACTTTATTTCCGGTTTGATGCGTAAAAGGAACTGAAATATCTTTATGGGAAGATTCCAATAAAGCCGATACTTTGGGCCATGAGCTAAATTCAAAACTTTTTGCTCCCACGGCGAACAAATCCATATGTTCACCGCCGTTTGAGTCTTTCACATAGAAAGCGAAAGTATCGGTTTGAAAATAATCTTTAATGGTTTTGGCGAAATATTTTTTAACACTTTCAACATTTACAGCCTCACTAAGCAATTTAATAGCTGAGTACATTAGAAGCGCTTCTTTCTCACTTTTTACGAGCGCTGTAAATTCTTCCTTATTTCTGTTCAGTTTGTAATTGAGATTTTCATTCTGAATTTCCGTATCCTTAATTTTCTTTGAAATGGAATTTGACTCGTCAAAACGGCTGATATAAAAAGAATGAATTATGGCGCTGATGGAAACAGAGGAAAGCAAAAGATACGGCCATATATAAACTTCCAATTGAAACAATATAACAAAACTTATACCGAATATAAGACCGCCGATAATAATGCCGAGAGCTCTGTTCAAACGCCCCAAAAGATATGCCAAAACGCCCGAAGAGGCCAAAATCACGGTAAAAAGATTTACTTTATTCATATACCACCATATTTCTTCCACCATCTTTAGCTCTATAAAGGCGCTCATCAGCCACTCTTATAAGCTGGCTTTCAATTGTGGCATCCGCCGGAAACTGAGAAACGCCAAAACTGGCCGTAACGCCCGTAGATGTTCCGGCAAAATTAAACCTGGCCGCTTCCAAAGTCACGCGTAAATGTTCGGCAAGATTGGCCGCGTCTTGCTTGCCAATGCCGGTTAAAATTATCGCGAATTCCTCCCCGCCGTAACGGGCGGCAAAATCAACTTCTCTTATATTGTCCTTTAATATGCCCGCCACCGTTTTTAAAACCGAATCCCCGGCTTGATGGCCATAAGTGTCATTGTATTTTTTGAAATGGTCTATATCAATCATCAGGAAAGAAAACGGAGTTTTACCTCTGGCGGAACGAAGAATCTCCTCTTGAAGTCTTCCCTCAAAAGCTCTATGCGTGTACAATTGCGTAAGCCCGTCTTTAACCGCGAGTTCTTCAACTTGTTCAAACAGTCTTATATTTTCCATACTGACGGCGCAAATACTGGCTATTATTTCAAGAACGCGCAAATCGTCATTTTTAAATCTTTGGGGTTTATCGGATGAAATTCTTATAAAACCCGCCACCGCGCCAAATAAATTAAGAGGCGTTATGACTATGGACTTTTCCTCTTCTGAAAAATTACCGAAAGAAAATCTTTTCTCCGAGGAAGAATCTTTTATAAGGAGAGGAGTTTTTCTGTCAAAAACCCACTTCTCAAACACATCGCTGGGAATTCCCGAATGAACAAGAGTCGCGGCATCGGTAAAATATTTTCTTACAAGCTCTCCCAATTTTTCTCTTATCTCCTCTATATTCGAGGACGAAGATATATATTGTATGGATGAAGATAACTCGGATTGAAATTTAATTCTATGCAGAAGCGCCGCTTGATGGCTTTCATATCTTTTGACTTCATCTTCAATATTTTTTCTCTTGCTAAGATTGGAGCTGATTTCAGCCGTCATTTTTTTAAAACCGTCATTTTTAATCGCCGCGATTTTATGAAGAATATAAAAAAGAATCCACAGCATGAAAATTTCGACAAAAATAAAAGCTGAAAATTCAATGGTTTCGGCAAATGTTGAAAGTTTGGGAATAATAAAACCCATGGCTGTACATAAAAAAAGAAGCAGAAACTCAAGTTCCCTTTCATTGTAAAAACTAAACCATATAAAAATCAGTCCATACGCGGGAAATATCCAAAGAAAATAAGAGCTATACTTAAAAAGCAAAACGGAAAGCGCTAAAAAAATAGCGAAAGGAATTGAGATTTTCAAAGCTTTATTGTTTATCATTATAAAGTTTAATTTTACAACAATATGAATGACTATTAAAACTAAAGAAGCTGGACTATTAAATTTTACCGGAAATCTCCTTATTTGGGTGGGTAATTCAAATTATAGTTGGGGTGTGGACATTTCAACAAAGAATCAAACACTAAAAGGGTGGCAGTAAGATTTTCTAGTTCAAGGATGTTCGGAACCCGACTTGCGCATTCAGAAGGGTGGGTGAACTGGACTTTCAAAGGACTGCTATGGACACAAGTTCTCGAGTTGCTATCCTGCAGTGAGACGAGAAGGGCGACCGCTCGGAGACCCCGCCCTGACGGAAAACTTACTGCCAGGCCCCTTTTCATCAAAAAGAGCCTGCTTCTTGTTATGATTACCCCCCGTAGATTTCATTCCCCGCGGATTCCAAAGGAATCTAATCACGGGAAATAATAAAATCTAAGCACAGGGGGTAAAAAACACGCAAGTGTTTTTTAGAAAAAGGCCAGTCTTATAAAAGACTGGCCTTTTAGATGGTGGAGGCGCCGGGATTCGCACCCGGGTCCGAATACCATATGCCAGAGCCACTACAGGCTTAGCCCTGATTTTGTCTCGAACTGTTCTGAGCTCAAGGCAACATGAACAGCTCAAAGCTCCGTGAGTCTTTTGCTTTAAAAGACGAAGCGCGCCTTTAAAGCAGCAGTCCGCTTAGTAACGCTCCACGAATCCCGCAGACTTAGATCCGCAAGCGAGGCTCACTTAAGCGTGGGCCCAAGCCATCTCATTTGAGTTGGCACTTGTTGTTTTGACCCTATTTAACATGGCCTGGTCAACCATGGCCTGCAACTTTGACATGATGAGCACCCGTCGAACCTATTCGCCCCCATAAGGAGTTACTATTATCACACCCTTCGGGCGATTACATATTTCGCTCCAAAAGGAAAATTCCACTCAACGCTATCACAAAAAAATCTAATTAACCCTTTGACTCCAAGCTCTCAGACTTTCTTCTACTACTATATTTTAGCAGGTTTTCATTGGTAAAGCCATAGAAACGCAAAACTCCGTCCTTTGTGGCGGAGTTTTGCTCACTTTAAACAAATCCACCTCTTTTATTTACGCATTTGCTCCACTATAAAATTCCAACAATCCGTACTTATCTCATTGGAATAGGCGGCGCTATTTGCCCTGAAAACAAATGAATTATTAAAGAAATCTTCGAAATTAATAACATAATTGCTTCCATAATTTGAATCCCACTGCTCTCCGGCAAAAAAAGCAAGTTCAATTCTTTTGATTTCTTCATAATAGTAAGTGCCGGTTAAACCATAACCGTTCAGAGAATGAGTCATAAAACCGGTCCCATTCCATTCTTTACCTATATTGATTACGGTTTCCGTCACTCTATTATCATTGTATACAACTTTAACTACGGCATTTACCGTGTCATAATTGCCGAGAATACCGCTTTTTTTATAACCGATTACAAACTTCTCACTCATAACTCCGCTTGAGACTCTGGCCATGATAGCCGGCCCTTTGGCAACAACGCGAGCAGTTTGATGAGCATAATCCGCGGGATAATTGGACGCGCCGCAAATTCCCGCCGCCACAAACATAAATATTGCCATTACTATAAGTTTTTTCATTTCCTCTCCTTTATTTTAACTATTGATAATCGGATTCTCACTTGCGCCCGACTTCTAAAAAACACAGGCAATGAAAATCCTCAACCATCATTTAGAGTTTATGACAAAGGAGACTTTGGAGACAGATACTTATGTCCCATTTTTAAATGTTTTTTGACCTATTGAATAATGGGCCTTTAGAACTATTTTGTAAAAGATTTTATGACTTCTTTTATGGTTTTTATGGGCTTATCAACCGAATTTATTTTTATGCCATCACCGAATTTTGAAGGCACAAAAATTATATCTTCTTTAAATATCTCACCCCACTTGTTTAATACAGCCATATCTATGGGTGATTTCGATTTGAAGAAAATTTCAATGGAATTTTCTTTTTGATTAACGCTTCTCACGGCATGCTTTGCCAGTGATTTTCTAAGTTTTAGTATTTCAGTAAAATTTTTAAGCGGAGTTGGCGCGGCTCCCGATAAATCTTCAAGCTCTTTTAAAATACCGTTTATATCTTCAAGCTTCGCGTTAAGAAGCTTTTTATAAAAATTAAGCCTTTCCATATCATCATTTATATAGTCGGCAGGAATAAAGGCGGGAACTTTCAAATCTATATCAATCTCTTCAGCTTCCGGTTTAACGGCTTTTCCCTTAAGCTTATCCACTTCTCCATTAAGCAATTTTATATACAAATCAAGACCTATAGAATTTATAAAGCCATGCTGTTTTGAGCCAAGAAGATCTCCCGAGCCTCTTATTTCAAGATCGCGCATCGCAAGCCTGAACCCCGAGCCCAGCTCCGTAAATTCCTCCAAAGCACTTAATCTTTTCATGGCTATTTCACTTATGCTCTCGGCTGTTTCAGTTTCATCCTCAAAATATTCCCGTTCATATTTTTTTACCCGCTTCTTACCTGTTACCTGTCCCCTTTCACCTGCCACCTTTTGCATCCATCCGGGATAAAAGAGATAACAATACGCTTTCTGACTTTCTCTGCCTATTCTGCCGCGCAATTGATAAAGCTGAGCCAAACCCAGTTTATGTGCGTCTTCCACTATGAGAGTGTTTACATTTCCGATATCAAGACCGGATTCTATTATTGTGGAAGCCAACAGAATATCGTATTTTTT
The DNA here is from genome assembly GCA_030639665.1 of Elusimicrobiota bacterium. Lineage (GTDB taxonomy): Bacteria > Elusimicrobiota > Elusimicrobia > Elusimicrobiales > UBA9959 > JAKLQJ01. Next base: position 14,986 of record DAOWCC010000005.1, read on the forward strand.
ATGCAGAAAATCCAGCATATTTTTTTCAATCATCTCGCCTTTCATTTGGCCATGAACCACGGCTATCCTCAAGTCGGGCATCAATTTTTTCAAAAAATTTAATTTGGCGTTTATAGTTTGCACTCTATTGTGAACATAATAAACTTGTCCGCCGCGATTAAGCTCAAAACTTATAGCCTCAATTACGGTTTTATTATTAAAAGGCCCGACATCTGTGCTTATCGGCAAACGCCCTACGGGAGGAGTTTCAATAACCGACATGCTTTTTAAGCTGGATAAGGATTGATAAAGCGTTCTCGGTATGGGCGTGGCCGAAAGCATTAAAAGATGCACCCCTTTAGCCATGGCTTTTAATTTATCCTTATCTTTTACGCCAAAACGGTGTTCTTCATCTATTATTAAAATTCCAAGATTTTTGAAAACAACATCTTTTTGCAAAAGCCTGTGCGTGCCTATAACTATATCGCAAACGCCCGTTGCCAAATCGGCAATAACTTTTTTTTGCTTTGCTTTGCTTTCAAATCTGGATATGATGGCGATATTAACGGGAAATTCTCTAAATCTCTCGCAAAAAGTTCTGTAATGCTGTTCGGCAAGTATGGTGGTGGGAGCTAAAATAACCGCCTGTTTGGAATTTAAAACAGCGCGGGCGGCCGCTCGCATGGCAACTTCCGTTTTTCCAAAACCCACATCACCGACAACCAATCTGTTCATCGGATAAGGCGAAGCCATATCATCCAAAGTATCTCTGATAACCGAAAGCTGATCGGGAGTTTCTTCAAAAGGAAAGGAATCGGAAAATTCCCGTTCCAAATGCCCCACGTCCGCCAAGGGAGGAATTTTAACAGCCTGCCTTTCGGCTTCAACTTTCAAAATATCCTTTGCCAGACTTTCAACTTCTTTCTTGACGCGATTTTTAATATCTTTCCAGCGCTTTGTATCCATGTGCGAAAGTTTTGGAGCTTTGGCATGAGAACTTACATATTTTTGAACTTTCTGAAATTCATAAAGCGGCACCATTAATTTATCGCCTTTTGAATATTCAATAAAAAGGCATTCCGTATCATCGGTTTCTTCTAAAGAAACCGGCCTTATGCCCATATATTTTCCGATGCCATAGTCTTCATGCACGATAAAATCGCCGACTCTAAGATCGGTTAATTTAAAAAACTTGGCTTTTTGTTTTTTTATGCCGCGGTTTAAATGATAATGCCTTTGAAATATTTCCGACGATGTTATTACGGCAAGTTTCTCCTTTTCAAGCGCAAAGCCTTCGGCCATCGCCCCAATCATAAACCTGCAATATTCGTGAATATCATGGTCTTCAAATAATTCCAGCAATCTTTCCTTTTCACCGCGATTAAGACAAAAAATATTTATATTAAAGTTTTTTGAGGCAAGCCTTTTTATCTCTTTGGCCACAATAGCCATATCACAAGCAAAACTCATGTTTTTTACGGCCCCGAAATTTTGTTTTTCTCCAAAACCCTGAGCATCGGATATAATGAGGGAACATCTTTTTTGAATACTTTCGTCAAGAGCGTCAAATTCAATATTTTTGTCTATAATTATTTCAAAGCCGGAATCTATGCGGCTTGAAAAAAATTCGCTTAAGCCCTTAATTTTGTACGGCGGAATACTTAATCTTTGAAAAAAATCCACGGTATGCTGGGTTTCTATTTCAAAATCGCGGATAAAATCCAACTCATCGCCAAAGAAAAGCCTGAACGGCCTTTCGGCGTCAGCCGGAAACACATCTATAATCGCGCCCCTCACCGCAAATTCCCCCGTATTTTCCACGAAATGAGTTCTGCTGTAACCCGCTTCGCTCAATTTGGTTATTATTTGCGCCCTGTTATACGCGGAACCTACGGAAAAAGAAAGACTGGCTTTAAGATATTCTTCTTTTGAAAATATCTCTTTTAAAATATGGCTTGGAGATGAAAAGATAATCAGCGGTTTTTTATCTTGCCTGTCCAATCTATTCAAAGTTTTAATATTTAAGCTTTCATCATCAGCCCAAAAGAGTGTTTCAAAAGAAGTTTCTTTACTTGCCAGTTTACCGATTGAGGAAGTATAACTGTCCAAATCATAAAAATCCGAATCATCGCAAGAACTTAAAAAAAGTATATTTTTTTTACCTTCGGCTAAGCGTTTAACCAAGAAATAACTTATGGCGCTGAGATTTGGAAGCTGACTTATTATGGTTTTTGTATCCCGCATGAATAATCAAATGATATAATTTTAATAAGGAAAAAGCGAAGCGGCGCTGTAGCGCTGTAGTCCTGCCGCGCTATTGCGCTGATTTATTATGAATAAATGGATTGAAATAGATTTAAAACTTATAAAGCGTAATGTCGCGGCCATCAAGAAAACGCTAAAAAAAGAAACAAAATTCATGGCTGTCGTAAAAGCCGACGCTTATGGCCATGGCGCGATTAAAGTTTCAAATACAGCTCTAAGAGCCGGCGCTGATTTATTGGGCGTTTTATCCGTCGATGAAGCCATCATATTAAGAAAAGCCGGCATTAAAGCCGATATCACAGTGCTTGCCCCGTCCCTTCTAACGGATATAGATAAAATAAAACAATACCGCCTTATTCCAACCGCGGACTCTCTTAAATTTTTAAAAGCCCTCAACAAAAAAAGCTCAGTCAAGAAACCTCAGCCCTATTATCTTGATATTGATTTCGGCTTAAAACGCTGGGGTATTAATCCAAACGATTTTTTGAATTTTTTTAAAAAGGCTTTAACATTCAAGAATATTAAAATTTCAGCCATATCAACTCATATAGATTATGTTCCGCCGAAAAACATGACGGAAGCTGAAGAAAAATTATCGCAATTTAAAAAACTTGGAGACGCCGCCAAAACTTTAGCCCCCGGCATTTTACTTCACGCCGCCAATAGTTCAATTTTATGCGACTTTCCCCACTGGCAGCTTAATATGGTCAGAATAGGCAATCTCATTTACGGCCTATATCCTTCCAAAATATATTTGGAAAAAACCAAAGGCGCTCCCATCAAAGGCATTGAGCGGCCTTGGAAATTTTATTCGAAAATAATATCCATAAAAAACGCAAGCAAAGGCGAATCCCTGGGCTATTCAAGCGAATTCGTAGCCGTAAAAAAAATGAAGATTGCGACAATCGCCACCGGTTATGGCGATGGCCTTACCATGGAGCCTACGGATAAAAGCATTAAACTCTCCTCGGGCTTTTCTCATTGGGGAATAATAAAAGGGCATAAAGCTCCGTTTATAGGCAAAAGCGGTATCTGCCATACGCTTTTGGATATAAGCGATATTGGTAATGTGAAAATAGGCGATAAAGTGTTATTACCCGTCAGAAGAACCGGCGCGAGCCAAAGAATTCCAAGAATATACAGATAAAATAAAATTTAAGAGTCGAAGAGTCAAGGAGTCAGACTTCAACCAAGCTTTTTTCATTAAATAAAACTCAAATCTATATTGCTCTGAAACTCTTAACACCCAACTCTAAACTGTTTTTATTAGTGTTCAGCGTCGCAGAATTCCTGCGGTTCGGTGCCTTTTACAAAGGCTTCAAGAAATCTTTTTTTACAAGTCGGCAGGGCGAGTTTTCCCGTTGTGGGATCTATTGTCACGAAAACAATATCGGGCGGCGTGAAAAAATCTGAAACGGGTTTGTCTTTTAGCGCCGCTTTCATTATCGCGGTCCACCATGGAGCCACCATGCCGCCGCCGGTCCAATGCTTTAATGTAGGGAAAGAATAATCATCATAACCCACCCAGCCCGCGGCCACCAAATCCGGCGTCATGCCGATAAACCATAAATCTTTGGATTCCTGGCTGGTGCCTGTTTTGCCGGCTATCGGTCTTCTAAGCCGCCGCACATAGGCGCCTGTTCCTCTATCAACAACACCTTTCATCATATTGAGCAAAACATAACAATTTTGAGGCGAAAATCTTTCTTCTTCTCTTGGAATATGGCTTTCAAGAATTTTGCCTTGAGCGTTTACAACTTTGATAACGGAATAAGGGTCGGTATGTATACCGGAATTGGCGAAAGTGCCGAAAGCGTTTGCCATTTCAAGATTTGTAACCAATGAAGTTCCAAGCCCGACTGAAGGAACGGGAGATAAATAACTTTTAATACCGGCTTTATGCGCCACATCAACCACAAGCGTCGACCCCACTCTGTTTACAAGAAAAACGGAGGCAAGATTTCGGGATAGTTCAAGCGCGCGCCTTAGAGGAATTCTGCCTAAAAATTTATCGCTGTAATTTGAGGGAACCCATATTTTAAAATCTTTATCGCCGATAAACGGCTGAATGGCAAGGTCAATGGAATAAGTATCGGTGGAACCCTCTAAAAGACGCCAATCTTTTCCGTCATAATAAAAAGCCATCGGAGAATCTTCGACCATAGTGGAAGGCGTATAACCGCTCATCAGCGCCGACATCCATACAAACGGTTTAAATGTGGAACCTGCCTGCCTTTTGCTTTGAGTGGCTCTGTTGAACTCGCTTTCTTTATAATCTCTGCCGCCTATCATGGCTCTTATGGCTCCGGTTTTAACATCCAGCATTATAAATGAACCTTGAAGCGTGGCCGTGGACAAAGGATTATCAAGCGTAGAATTATTCAAAACATATTTGGCTTGCTCTTCATCACGATACTTAAGCTGTTTCTCCATTTCTTCTTCAGCCACTTTCTGAATACCCATATCAAGCGTGGTATAGATTTTCATACCGCCTTTCCACAATTGCGCGCTACCGTATTTGGGCGACAATTTACGCCGGATATGCTCAACAAAATAAGGAGCTTTTACCGTAAACATGGACGATTTTTCAGTGGGCACCGGTTCCTTGAGAACCGCTTGTCTTTCTTCGTGGGTAATAAACTCCCGCTCCTCCATTCTCTTTAAAACGAGAGAGCGTCTATGTTTTGCTTTTTTCTTATCTTTAAAAGGAGAATATCTTTCAGGTAAAGCGACAAGACCGGCCAAAAGAGAACAATCGGCAAGGGTCATTTCAGAGACATCCTTATCGAAATATAACTTCGCCGCCGCCTGAACGCCATAAACTCCGCCGCCCCAATAAATCTGATTCAAATACATCTGAAGTATTTCCTGCTTTGAAAAATTTCTTTCGATTTGAATTGAAAGAAACATTTCTTTTATTTTTCTTGTAATGGTTTTTTCAGGCTTAAGAAATATGAGCTTTGAAAGCTGCTGCGTAATGGTGGAACCGCCTTGCGCGGCGCGCCTATGCATAATATCGCGCATAAGAGCTCTGGCTATACCCTTTGGCGAAATCCCCCAATGTTTGAAAAAATTATGATCTTCCATGGCTATGATTGCGTTTTGCAAGTCAACGGGAATTTTGTTTAAGGACAAAAAAGCTCTTCTCTCAATTGAAAGCTCAGCTATGATTTCTTCATTAATATCATAAACATAAGTGGTAAGAGACGGCGTATATTCATCAAGTTTATCTATGGAAGGAATATCGGAAAGAATCTTTCTCATTAATAAAGAAGATGATATTACGGCAATAGAGGAAAACACCGCCACCAAATAAACAAACCGTAAAAAAAGCCTGTGAGAAGGCAACTCTTTAAGTTCTTTTATCTTGTATTTTTTGAGCATAATCCGCTGTTTATTATACTAAAACAGCGCGACAGTGCGACAGCGCGGCAGTACGACTGGTGACTGGCAACTGGCAACTAAAAATACGCTACGCGCATTTTTATTATTGTCACCGAGACGGCTAAAATGCTATTTTGTCTTATATGAATATAAAATTAATCCTCAGCGCGGCAATGATTGCCTTTTTTCTAAACGCTTGTAATAAAACCGCTAATGAAACAGTGATAGCCACTGTAGGCAAATCAAAAATTAGCCAAATCTATATTGAAAATAAATTATTGGAAATATCCCCCGACTATCAAAATCACTTTTTAACAAAAGGCGGCAAAAAACAGTTTCTTGATATTCTTATTAATGAGAGATTGATACTATTGGACGCAAAAAGCAATAACATAGGCAAATCGGAAATATACAAACAGCAAACAGCTCAGATGGAAAAAGATTTAAACAAAAAACTGGACGATTTTAAAACTTATCTGATTACAAAAATGTGGATAGAAGAACTTAAATCAACCAGAATAAATATCCCCGAAGAAGACATAAAAGCTTATTATAATAAAAATCCCAAAGAAGTGGCGGTTGAGCAAATTTTACTGCCAACTTACAAAGAGGCTGAAGTAATTTATAAAAGAGTCAAATCAGGCCGGAACTTTTCAAAGGTGGCGAAAGCGAAATCAAAATTAACGGGACTCCCAAACGGCGGGCGGCTTCCTTCGATAATGAAAGGCGAATTCATACCTGAACTTGAAGATATGGCTTTCAAAATGAAAACCAAGGAAGTGCAAGGCATCGTAAAAACAAAATTCGGCTATCATATTCTCAGAAAAATATCTCAAAAGCGCCTCGCGTTTAATGAAAATACGAAGATGCGAATAAGACGGGTTTTGGAAAAGAAAAAATTTGACGAGTATATTAAGGATCTCCAAGTAAAATATAAAATAGAGGTATTAGATGAAAAATATAAATAAATGCTTATTGTTCTGTTTAATTTCAGCCATGAGCGGAGCTAACCAATTACAAGCGAAAGTCATGGACAAAATAGTGGCTAAAGTAAACGGCGAACCCATAATGTCCAGTGAATACACTAAAAACAAAAACACGATTGTTGAGCAATATAAGAAAGCCATGCCCGGATTTTTTACTCAAAAAAACGCGCAAGAAGAATTATCGCAAAAAGTTCTTGATCAAATGATTGATGATATTCTGCTAAAACAAAAAGCGAAAAAAATGAAAATTAAAGTTTATGCCCGAGAGCTTGATAAAGGCGTGAATGAAATAAAAAAAAGATTCTCTCTTACCGAAAGAGGGGAAATGCTGGATGGCGAAATGGCCGACAAAGCTTTTAAAAATGAACTTGATAAGGAAAATTTAACTCTAGCCGATTTTAGAGAAAAAATACGCGGACAAATTCTGGTAAAAAAGCTTATAGACCAAACCATTCGCCCGACAGTAAAATTGCCAACCGAAAAAGAAATCAGAGCTTTTTTTGATAAAGTGAATTATATCGTAAAAGGCGATACTGCCAGCTTAAAAAACATGCCCGCCGAAGAACAGCAGGACATGCTTGCCGTGGCAATGAAATTTAAAGAATTAACCGCGGAAAGATTGCGCGTAAGACATATCTTCATAAAAATTGAAGAGAACGCTTCTTTTCTTGATAAAAACAAATCTTTAAAAAGAGCTCGGGATATAAAAAAGAAACTTGATAAAGGAGAAGACTTTGAGGATCTTGCCAAGCTCCATTCCGATGACAAAGAAAGCGCTTTAAGAGGCGGAGATTTGGGTTATGTCTTTAAAGGACTTCTGCCTGAAGAATTGGAAACCGAAGCCCTTTCAATGCAGGTTGGAAAAATATCCAAGCCCGTAAAAACAAAATTCGGCTATCATATTATTAAAGTTGAAGAAAGAAAAGCCGAGCAAAAACTGAAATTTGAACAAGTAAGCAATGAACTCGGCCAATTATTGGCCGCTCAAAACTTCAAAGAAGATTTGCTTAAATTTGTGGAAGGCCTGAAAGCAAAGGCTAAAATAAAAATATTTACCGACAAAAAATAAAAACGCAAAGGCGTAAAGGCGCGGGGGTTTTGAGTTCTCCGCGATTGGTTGTTTTTGCGTTCTCTGCGAATTTATGAAAAAGATAATAGCGATAACTTCAGGAGATCCATTGGGTATAGGGCCCGAAATAACCGTTAAAGCCCTCAAATCAAAAGAATTGCGCTCTTCTTTTATTCCAATCGTTATAGGCGAACCAGAAAGCCTTAAAAAAGCGGGTTGGAATTCAAATCTTTCTCACTTTATAAATACAGCAAACCTGCCACTTAATTTAAAAGCAAAAGCGCCGGATAAAACCGCCGGCCTATTATCTTTTAAAGCCGTAAAAATCGCCGTCAAACTTGCTTTAACAAAAAAAGCGGACGCCATTGTTACGGCGCCCATTTCAAAAGAAGCATGGCAAATGGCTCAAATTAAATATGCCGGTCATACGGATTTTTTTAGAAAAACCTTGAAATCTCATCCTTTAATGTCTTTTATAAGCGGCAATATCAGAGCCGCTCTTTTAACCGAACATATAGCTTTAAAAAATGTCTCATCTCAAATAACCAAAAGAAAAATCCTTGAGAAAACGGAACTTTTTAATGAAGCTCTTAAAACTCTGGGAATTAAAAAACCCCGAATTTGCGTTTGCGCTTTAAATCCTCATTCAGGCGACAATGGCTTAATGGGCCGGGAAGAAATAAAAACAATAGCTCCGGCCATAGCCGAGCTAAAACAAAAAGGAATTTTAGCCGACGGCCCCTATCCAACCGACAGCGCGTGGCTCAATCATATAAACGGAAATTTCGACGGCATAGTGACCAATTATCATGATCAGGCGTTGGCGCCGCTAAAGATCATAGCCAAAGGCCATAATTTCGCGCATTGGACATACGGCCTTGATTTTATAAGAACTTCTCCCGCCCACGGCACGGCTTTTGATATCGCCGGACAAAAAAAGGCCAGCCATTTAAGCATGCTGACTGCCATACTATTTGCTTTAAAACTGGTTAATAGAAAACAGCGAGACAGCTCGACAGCTTGGCAGCCAAACAAAAATCCGAGGACATCATGATTGAATTAATCGGATATATAGGCTCTTTATTAGTGGCGCTCTCACTTTTGATGAGCAATATTAAAAAACTTAGAATGCTAAATCTTCTAGGTTCGCTTTCTTTTACCATTTACGGTTTTCTTACCAAAACTTATCCGGTCATGCTGGTCAATCTGTTTATTTCGATTATAAATATTTGGTATTTGACTCAAATGGCCATGAGAAAAGATTTTTTCAAAACACTTGAAGTCCTCCCCTCGGACGCCTATCTTGAAAACTTTCTTAATTTTCACGGCAAGGATATAAAACTTTTTTTCCCTGATTTTGATATAAAAAAAATCGCTTCGCCAAAATGCGTGTTTATATTAAGAAATTTAATTTCCGCCGGACTTTTCATATACACGGTTAAAGAGGATACGGCGATTATAGAACTTGATTATGTAACGCGAGAATACAGAGATTTTAAAAACGCCGGATATTTTTTTACGGGAAAAACCATTAATCAAATATTTCCCGGCATCAAACATCTTGAAATACATTCATCTTCCAAAAAACATTTGAAATATCTTTTAAAAACAGGGTTTATTGAAAACAAAGAGAAAAGCGGATTTTTTGTAAAACAAATCAATTAGAAATTAGAAAACAAAACTCTAAGAAAGCTCCTTTTCACTATACGCTTTTACTATTATGGAACTTGAACAAGGCGAATCGGCAAATCGGCCTTGGATATGACGGAGGCGGTATAATGGTTATGAGTATCAGGCTTATTGCCTACCGCCATAATAAGAGGATTTACTCTATATTTAATAATAATTTCCTTTGACTCTTTAATTATATCCACTATTTTAAAAATTCCGCTTGGAAAATCAGATAAAGAAACGAGTATAACTCCGTTCTTCTTAGTAAAATCAATATCGGGAAAATTGCCCTTATGTGAAGAAGTAAACGCCTCCCATGTTTTAGCGCTCACAAACAATTTATAATCAACATCGGCCTTTATCATGGTTATTTTGGAATCGCCTTGTTCATCTTCGCCCAAACCCGGAACTTTTGAAATTTTAACAGATTGATTTAAGACCTCTGTGGAAATAAAAATCTTTTTCTTAAAATCTTTGTCAGTAAGCTGAATCGGATCAAACTTGGGCTTTTTAGATTCCGCCATATCCTGCAATTTCTGCATCATGCTTTTTGGCTTTTCATTTACTCCCTCAAAATCGGAATCTTTGACAATACTTATGGCGCCATGTGAATAAACCGGCGCGGAAGTTTCGGTGAATTTTAATTTTCTTCCAAAGTCCCGCTCATTCTCCATACTTTTTTTAGATTCAAAAAGTATTTTCTCCGCTATCTTAGCCGCTTGCCGGCCGCGATAGCTTTGCTTTTCTTCTCGCGATGAACGAGTAAACATAAAAACAAGCACCAAGCAAATAATGCCGGCAAAACCGAAAATACAGTATTTGAGAGTATCACGTTTCATATGGTTTATTCTACTACTTGTACAATAAATGAAGCAATGCGCGCAAAGTCATTATTTGGTCACCGACAAGGCTATAGCGGGTACCGTAGCAAGGTGCTATACACATCAAACGGCACTTGATGGTCGGTCGCATAGCTCCCCCGACACTTGATGAGCCATAGGCTCGTTATTTGTAATTTAATGAAATGGCCTTATTTTTGTAACATCTTAATACTAGAATTCATAGTGGATAGGTATAAGATTTAACGGCTTGAAACAAAATCAATAACCTCAAAAGCTATGGAGATAAATTATGAAATACTGGGCATATATAAATAACGAGATTCTCGGTCCATACGAGAAAGATAAACTATTTGAAATTCCTGATTTTAATCCGACAACTTTGATATGTCCACAAACTCCCGTAGGTGAAAAAACTGAAGATTGGAAAGAAGCCGCCACTTATCCTGAAATTTCCGCTCTGCTTAATTCTCCAAAAAGCACCGGTTTAAAAAAAGAAAATAGTGAAAAACCTAAAGAAGAAACGCAAGAAGAAAAAGGCATTGAAAAAGAACCTCGAATAGACAAGGCTATGCCGGGTGCCGTATCAGGAGACGATGTCCCCGCCACTACTGCTTCGACGGACGGGCAAACGGCCAAGGTTGCCGATATTGAAAGCGAAAAAAAAGATGATAAAGGAGAAGAATCTCCCCCTTTAAATCAATTAAAACCTCAACCATTAAGCGCCTCTCCTCTTATGGAAGAAATCCCCTCTTCCATGGCGCCGGCGAATAATTTTGAAGTAAATAAACTCTCCTCCATTAAACCGGAAGGAGAAAATGCATTAAACCGGGAAAATGCCCCCATAAAGGACACTCTCCCGGCGCAAGAAGAATCTCCGGCAAAAGAAGAAGCGCAAATTGCGCCCACGCAAGAAGCCCCTCCGGTAAAAGAAGAAGCGAAAGCTGCTCCCGCTGAAAATTCGAACTCCATGGAATCAGCTTTTGATCCGATTTCATTGTCACAAATAAATAGGAAAACCATGGAAGGAATGAAAAGTCAGGAGAATACAGCGCAAGAAGAAAAGGCAAAACAAGAAGAACCATCGCTGGAAAAAGAGGAACCGAAAGAAACTCCTCAAGAAGAGGTTATTGCCCCGATTGAAAAAAGCCCTGAAGTTCCCAAAACTCCGGACATAGTTTCACCCGCGCCCATAAAATCCAATGCTAAAGAAAATGTTCCGGTTTCTCCCCAAGCGGAATCGGAAATATATAATAAATTAAACGAATTATCGCAAAATTCCATATCAAAATCCGATTTATCAGGTTATATGGATCCGATAAACAAAAAGCTCGCTCAAATAGATCAAAGCATGTCCGGCTTGGACAATGCCTCCTTAGCCAATGAAGTTAAAGAAATGTCCGGCAAACTTAAACATATGGAAAACATTATAGACGAAATAAAACTTAATATGTCTATACAAAGAAAACCGGAGGAAAATACCCCTCAAAAAGAGTCTTCCCAAGATAGCTCATCCCCGCAGGGATTCGCACTTATGGGAGAAACGGAAAGAATAAAAGAGCCGGAGCCGGTAAAACCAAGTGAAAACGCTGAAGATATCGCGAGAGCGGTGGCAAAAGAAAAAGCTGAAGATAATATAAAACCGGAAGCGAAAGAAAAAAACGAGATTATTGATGAAGGGGAAAAAGCAAAAGACGACCCTAAAAAAGAGTCTCGGATTAAAACCTTGATTAAACCTCTTATAACGGTAGTTTTATTGGCGGCGGTTTTGGTCGCGACCGCGATAGCCCTTAAACAAGCGGGAATTATAGATCTGACCAAGATATTGCCTTTACCTGCCGCTTTAACCGGAGATGAACCTCAAATTGAGCCAACGCCAACCCCTATAAATCAGGCGCAGGGACAAGATATCTTCGCAAAAAAAGAAGTAAAAGATATAAAACCTGAAATTATATTTTTTACAAGAACATACTCCAATAAAAACGGTTCAAAAACCATTGAAAACCAAATAATCGATAACGCCACAAAAATGAAAGGAGATCCCAATCTAATTGAATGGCAAGCAACTAAAGTCTCGGAAGGTGTTTACACGGTTCATGCCACAGTGCCGGTACCGAGCAAACAAACCAAAATCAATTATATTTTTGAAATCAACTACAATAAGAAAACAATGAAACCGCTTAATACTCAAGCTAAAAATATTCTTGATAATCTTTTTGAAATAATTAAACCGAAGAAAAAAGCCGCGCCAAAAAAAAGAGCGGCAAAATCAAGAAAATCTTCCGGAACAAAACGAACATATAAAAAACCCGCGAAAAAATCGGTTAGAAAACCAGTGGTAAAAGAATCGGTTCCGGATGATGAGTATGAATATGTGTATGAAGATGAGGAAGAAGACGATTTTGAAGATGATTTTATATTGCCGGGTGTGCCGGGATTATAAGATTAAATATTAGAAGATTGGAAGACTAGTGTAGCGACAAATTAGTTATGCAACCATCTACATAGCTTAGTGTCGTTTCTAATTCCCTGTTGCCTTTCTTTGTGCCTTGGCGTCTTTGTGTGGAATTGTTCTTTATTTTTTTCTCACACAGAGACACAGAGAACACCAAGCGCGTAACTTAAAATTTGTTTTCTACTTTCCGTTTTTCTTCTCATTTCTTAACATTTAATCCTTACTATGTTGCTTAATT
>DAOWCC010000233.1 GCA_030639665.1 Elusimicrobiota bacterium
AATCCTGTCAAATGTTTTAAGCCGTTTATTCTGCCAAAATCCCCCTAACCCCCTTTGCAAAAGGGGGGAAATTTGCTTTGCGGCTACATTAGCGGGATAGTAATCCCGCCGCTACAAAGACGAATGGGCCACCTGATAAACATAGTTCACGACATGGCACCCGACATAGTCTTGTAATTCCCGCCATACATCTCAGGCGGGCAGGCAGCCCGCTACAACGCGGGATAGCAATCCCGCAGCTACCAGGCGAGTGGTTATAGCCCGCTACAACGCGGGATAGTAATCCCGCCGCTACACATTATTCCTATTCTATCCATTGACGGCCGCAGGAAACTTTGAAAGGGCAATTGACACAAGTCTTTTCATCGCCGGCCATATCAAAGGATTTATCAATATCCAAAATCTCTTCAATTAAAGTGATAATGGCTTTTTCATAATTTTCAAAGACTTCAGTTTTATTTGGAGCTTTCCCCCTCACTTCTTTAAACAGCTTCTGCTCTTCAATCTTTTCTCTTCCGAGCATCATCAAAGAAGCGTCTATATAGCGGACACTCGCATGAGGATTAGTCTTTAGATAGGCCAGAATATAAAACGGCAATTGCGTGGACTTTAAAGTCTTGGGCCATTCATCTCTATTATCCAAATCAAATTTCTTCCAATCCGGCACTTTAGCCAGAACGCCTGTTTTATAATCAATAATATGAATCTCGCCTTTTCTGTCGTCAATTCTGTCCGCTCTGCCTCTTAAATTAATATCGCCATGTTTGGTATTTATTGTGGTTTTGAAACCCTGTTCACAGCCTGAAATCTTAATGCCTTTGAAATTCTTCTTATGGAAATCGAGAATATCCACCAAGCGCTTTTCAATCTGCGATTTGATTATATATTCATATCCCATATCATGATTTTTCATTCTTTCGTCAAAAACTTTTTTGGCTTCTTTTTTTATAAGCTTATAATCATCTTTTTCAATCTCCAAACTCTCGTCCATCTTAAGTTTGAAGTAATTTTCCAATATATCATGAACCATGGTGCCGATATCGCGCTGGTCAATTTCATCGGATATTTCATCTTTTTCGGCTATGCCCAGAACATATTTATAATAGAACTGCAGGCCGCAATTTAAATAGGTGTCTATGCTTGAGGGTGAAAATTCCCGTTTCATGAGAGCGTTTATAATGGCTTTATCTTTTTTTACGGGCTTTGGGTCTTTCTGTTCAAATTGTATTTTAAAGTAAATATCTTTTTCTTGCGGTTTTTTATTTTCTTTCTCTATATCCCAGATAAGCTTTTCGACAAAGGAACTTCTTTCTTTATCCGCGCTGTCTTTATAGAAGATATGCGCTTCTTTGGCATTGGCAATTAAAACATTAAAATAATATTTGGCTATTTTCTCGCGGGTTTTATAGGTTGAAAGGCCGAGATTCTCGCGGATAAAATGTGATAAGACGGTATCTTCCTTTTTGGATGCGGGCAATATATCGGCATTGGCGTCCATAAAATAGACATTGTCAAATTTTAAGTTTCTGGTTTCAAGAAAGCCCAGAACCTGCGTTCCCTTAAGCGGCGTGCCGGGAAAGGGATAGTTTATATTGTTGATGAAATTCTCAAAGAATTTAAAATAGGCGGCCGTGGATATAAATTGTCTGTCATTTAAAGCGGAATTCTTAAATTCAATTATGCTCTCGATTGCGACCTGAACAAAAGGAGCCCAATAGGAGTGAAGATTGGCGGTGCTGTTTTCTGAGAGGAAAGAAATAAAGTCTAATAATTTAGCGCCGAAATCCTGTATATCTTTTAAATCTTCAAACGGCTTAATGACGGTTTCATGGATAAAGGCGATATGCTTTTTAACCGCGGCGGGCGATATTTTTTTATCGCCGTATCTTTTAAGTTTCTTTACTGATTTTTGAATTATTTCTTCATCTTTCTCTATGTCGGATAATTCAATGTACTTATTCATACTGGCAGATAATACTTCTTCTATGCTCTGGAATATAATTCTGGATGTTTCGGCGGATTTTTTATTGAAGTAAATATTTTTGATATAGGGATGAAAGACAAATTTGAGATAATTGGGGGCGAAATATTTTCCGTCCGTTCTTTTATCAAGCAAATCAGCCAGAGAATCTATTAAAGCGTAAACGGGCGTTGAGGTTACGGGATAGCCCATTGAGATATTATAATCCTGCATATCGGTCAGGACATTTTGAATCAAGGGAAACAAACTTTCCGGAGAAGGCAGGACTATGATATCGGAAGATTTTTCTTTAGATTTTTTCCGAGATTTTAAAACTTCAGACAGTTTGAATATCTCGCCGTGGATATCCGAGGCTTTATAAAAGGAGACATTTGAAAGGGCTTTGGTTTTAATTTTAATTTCATGCTCTTTAAGGATTTTCATTTCGGGCAGAAATGAAAATTGATCAATTAAGCCGGGCCCGCTTTCAAGAATCACACTGATATTGTTTTCTTTGCATAAATATTTCAATATGGCTTTTTCGCTCGCGGTTAAAGCGAAGAAGCCGGCAAAGATTATATTTTCATATTTTGTGGCTTCAAAATTTTCAATATCTTTTGAGGCATTGGTATATTTAAGGGAGCGCGTTAAAAGATTGGCGGTTTCAATGGTAAAATAAAAATCTTTATAGAGCTTGGAAAAATTCTTGAATTTCTTTAGGA
>DAOWCC010000182.1 GCA_030639665.1 Elusimicrobiota bacterium
GGATATGTTCCGAAAAATGATACCGACTATTGCCCCAATACCGCTTATGGGGAAAGTAAGGCTAAGGGTGAAGAGATAATAAGAAAAGTGGCAAACTCTTCTTATGCAAAAACAATAATCCGGCCTATATCCATATGGGGTCCATGGGGAGATGTTCCTTACAAAAATTTATTTAAAGCTATAGCACAGGGATGGTATTTCCATATAGGTTCAGGGCATTACAAAAGGTCTCTTGGTTATGTGGGAAATTTTGTTCATCAAATCCATCAAATATTAATAACTCCGAAAGAGGCAGTAGATAATAAGGTTATATATTTAGCGGATTATTCTTCAACGGATTTATATGAGATGACCAATTTAATAGCTGAAACTGCAGGCGCGCGCAAAATTAGGCATATTCCTCTATTCCTCATGAAAATTGCCGCAAAATTTGGAGACCTCCTTTTAATTTTAGGTTTAAAAAGATTTCCTATGAATAGCTTTAGGCTTAATAATATTATGACCCAATATGTGTTTGACATGAGCTCTATCAAAAATATAGCGGGTAAACTTCCCTATACTCTTAAGGAAGGTATTGAAGAAACTGTTGATTGGTTAAAAAACGAAAAACCCCATTAGAAATTCTTGCCTTAGACTTAAGAAATTTGTGAATCATTAGTATAAAAGTATTCAATAGGGGATTTCTAACGGGGCAAGTCAAATAAAATAATCATTCAACTTATTTATAGATATTTATATTGAAGTAATAAACTTTGTATATTGTTAGTATTGCTTCTTATGGAGAACAACTTATGATTATACTGGGTATTAATGCTTATCATGGAGATTCATCAGCTTGCCTTTTAGTAGATGGCAGGCTTGTTTGTGCTATTGAAGAAGAAAGGATAGTGCGCAAGAAACATTGGGCGGGCATGCCTGTTAAATCCATAAAATGGTGCCTTAAATCTTCCTGTATCGATATTAAGCAGGTGGATTATATTGCCATAGGGCGAAATCTCTATGCTCATTTGGATAAAAAAATATTAAAACTTTTAACCAAAAAACCATCATTTAGTTTTATTAAAAGCAGATTAAATAATGCGGGGAAAATAAAGAAAGTTAAAGAAATAATTGCTAATGAACTGGGCGTGAATGTTAATTCGTTTAAGGCTAAGGTAAAAAACATTGAACATCATAAGGCGCATCTTGCGAGTTCTTTTTTTGTTTCGCCGTTTGAAAACGCGGTTTGTGTTTCGGTAGATGGTTTTGGCGACTTTGTAAGCACTATGCGCGGTTTTGGTTCTAATAATAAAATAGCTGTTTCGGATTGCGTGCATTATCCTCATTCTTTAGGTGTTTTTTATACGGCGTTAACCCAATTTTTAGGTTTTCCTGAGTATGGTGATGAATATAAAGTTATGGGACTTTCAGCTATGGGAAAACCATCTTATGTTAAAGAAATGCGCAAGATTGTAAAACTTGATAAGAAAGGTTTTTTTAAACTTGATATGAATTATTTTCTTCATCATAGTGATGGCATTGAAATGACTTGGAATGATGGCGTACCATCCATAGGTAGGATTTATTCGGATAAATTAATTGATTTATTAGGCTCGCCCAGAAAGCCAAAAGAGGAGCTTACTCAGCATCATAAAGATATAGCCGCTTCCGTTCAGGCTATGTATGAGGAAACCTTTTTTCATTTGCTTAGTTATTCATATGAAATGTATAAAAATGAAAATCTTTGTTTATCGGGCGGGTCTATTCAGAATTCTTTGGCAAATGGCAAGATAATTGAAAAGACGAAGTTTAAGCATATTTATATTCCACCAGCAGCTTATGATGCCGGAACGGCGGTTGGAGCGGCTTTTTGGGTCTGGAATCACATATTGGGACAAAAAAGAGAATATATCATGGATAAGCCGTATATGGGGCCGGAATATTCAAATGATGGGATAGAGTTTTTATTAAAGGCGCAGGGGCTTGAGTATGAAAAATTATCCAATAATGAACTTTTTAAAAAAGTAGCCGGTTTTATCGCGAACAAAAAAGTTATCGGCTGGTTTCAAGATAGAACAGAATGGGGCCCGAGGGCTTTGGGTAATCGCAGTATACTGGCGGATCCCCGCACGGTGGAGATCAAAGATATACTAAGTAAAAGGATAAAAAAAAGAGAATATTTTAGGCCTTTTGCGCCGTCCTTTTTGGAAGAATATGTTGATGAATGGTTTGAAGAATCATCTTCTGCGCCGTTTATGGAAAAGGTCTATAAAATCAAAGAAGATAAGAGAACTGTAATTCCAGCGGTAACTCATACAGATGGAACGGGGCGTTTGCAGACTGTTTCTAAAAAGATGAGCCCTAAATATTATGGTTTAATAAAAGCTTTTAAAGAAATAACCGGAGTTCCGGCTGTGCTTAATACTTCATTCAATGAAAATGAGCCCATCGTTAATAAACCTGAGGAAGCCATTGCTTGTTTTAAAAGAACCAAGATGGATGTTTTGGTTTTGAATAATTATGTTATAGAGTCAAAGATTCAACAGTAAACTGCTAGACAGCCAGACGGCTAGGCCGCTAACGGCGAACTGCGAACAACAAATTTTAAAATCCCCCTAACCCCCTTTGTTAAAGGGGGGGATACAAATAGTAACTGAGGTCTTAGTCGGAAGAGTCGGGGAGTCCCCATTAAAAGTCCCTAACGGGACAGCCGCTTAACTAAAAAGCAGATAGAGGGAAGAGGCTTTAACGGACATCTTTGCGACTTACTTCTAATGGGGCAAGCAGCCAGGCGGCTAGACAGCTAACAGCGAATAACAACAAGCTGCCAACAAAAGAAAACTGCAAAAAACAAATTTAAAATCCCCCTCAATCCCCCTTTATAAAAGGGGGAAGTTTACAGCAAAAAACATTTATCAAATCCCTCTCTGTCATGAGCCATTGTAGGGTGTCCACAGCAAACCTTTGCTAGTCCAGACTGCAAGATAGTAAAGCAAGAACTTGTGTCCCATGTAGTCCTCTGAAAGCATAGTCCACCCCACTCCCTTTAGAAAAGGGAGTGGTTGAAATAGCAAACGGCTAGACATCTTTTTTAACCCCGCCACGGGACGAGCCCATGGGGGACAGGGTTTCCACAAAAACCACATTGACCCTGACCCACGGGGTTAAATATTAGAATTATAGGCAGGATAGTCCAGTGTAAATATAAACTGTGCCTTATTTATGTAAAGAAAAAATAAAGTAGAAATAATGTAAATTGAAAGTTTAACTTGCAATTTACACAAAAAGCTAGCAAAACAAGTATTATCAATCTACGGGGTTTATTATTCTTTTTTTATTTAATCAGTATATTTGGCCATAGGTTAAAAAACTCGCGAGTAATTTTGACTAGGGGTAAAAAATTAAAATTTGTAGGTTAGAGAATAACCGATTGTAAAGAAGGTTTTGTTTTTTTTGATTGTATTGTATTGTGTAGGTGAAAAATCAGAATCATAATTGTCCGTTTTATCCAATCTTATATAAGTACCCGCCATTATATTTCCATAATCTTTATTTGTTTTTAGGGACGCGTAATATCTTTTCATTTTTGTTGTTACATTTGATGCCGGTTGGAGAAGGCCGCCAAGTTTATACTCAAATGAAGAGGTATCATTGATTTGGCGCCTATGTTTGAAGAATATATTTTGCATATTTCTGCCATAAGGATGGCCGAGTGAAAAGCCTTTGTAAGTATAACCCTCGTCAGAATACCAATGATGGGTATAAAAAAGGGGATGGGTAACTGCAAGTTCAAGCCTAAAGATATCTTTTTCAGTTTCCAGTAATATGCCGGCTTGATAGGCGTGAAGTTTCAATTTATATCCAAATGGGAAATGGTACTCGGAATCTTCTGACTGCCAAAAGGCGGAGATATCTGTACCCGCATCCTGATAATATATTTTTATTTTTTTTATGGATTCGGGCAGTTTTGATTTTGGAATAAAAATGGATATATCAAAAGCGGCAAAGCCGTCATTATCAAGCCTTGAACCAACCACATTTTCATTTGCGCCCAATAAAAGTTTTGGATATTCCCAAATTTTATATTCCGGCCTGCCCGTTCCTCCATACATGGTTGAACGGGTGCCGCCCAGTTCAACAAAATTGAAAGGTTTGTAGGTTAGCCGAAAAAGGAATATTTTTGGGTTTGAAACATCATCGCGTTTTTCATTCAGCCAGCCGTCCACTATCAAAAAAGACCATTTTCCGGCAAGATTTAAATATTCTTCCGTTTGCAGTTTTATGAGAGGGTAAGGCGGAGCGTTTTTAGAAAGCAAGAGGCCGTTTTCTCCGGGCCCGACATTTAC
>DAOWCC010000034.1 GCA_030639665.1 Elusimicrobiota bacterium
GAAAGGGCAGGCGACCCATACGCGTATTTGGCCTTGCACCGAGCGGGGTTTTCCATGCGCCGCCGAATTACTCCGGCGGACGGTGCGCTCTTACCGCACCATTTCACCCTTACCTCGCCCGCGCCGAAACGCGGACGGGCGGTATCTTTTCTGCTGCACTTTCCGTATAAGCGGATATGGCCGCTTATCCCCGCTCTATTTACGCTTAAAACTTAAGCGTCTTTAAACGGGCGCCCTGCCTTTGGAGTCCGGAGGTTCCTCCCCCACACATGGTTTATGTTCTATGTGTGGGGGCGATTCCTCGTCCGTCTCAAAATTATTCTACGAATCAACTAAACGCTTAAAACTTCAAAGTGGCGCTTACAGCTCCTGTCATATTGCTTCCATCCGAACCGGCTTTCGCCTGAGCAAGAGAAGCGGAGGAATCAACAGTTAAGCCAAAAAGTTTGAATCCCGCTCCCACGAAATATTCCATGGTCTTCTGATCTTGATCCTGCACAAGATTTTTAAAATCGGTCTTTACTCCGCCTCTCGCGGCAAAAAGACCCGGAACAATCCAAAGCTCGGCGCCAAGCCGGCCAAGAGATTTTTTTGTGTCCTGCAGGTTTACCGTAACATAATCCATATCTATGGTCAGTATCTCCCCAAAAACCAGCGCCGCGCCCACTGAATAAGTCGGAGCGAATTTGGTCAAAGTTTCATTGATGGTAGGCGCAATCCAATTCCAAGTATTGGCATCACCCATGGCAAAGTTATCTTGCCAAACTATATCCCTTGTTATATCAACACTGCCCTTAAAATTTTTGGCCGCGGCTCCAAGACGAAGCATTCCCATATCCACCAACACACCGAGATCCATGGTGTAGCCGTCAAAATTAACATTCTCTGTAGTATCAAAACGATTATTACTGCCGGTATACCAAGAGGCTTCCTGAGCGCTGATTCTTCCGCGTTGTACGCGCTTAATATCGCCACTAATATTATTATAATTGGCGCCAACGGATAATTTACCCAGTTTAATGGCGGCAGTAAGAACATAGGTATCAAGCCCACTCGTATCCAATTGATCACTGAAGGTGTCATACTGCATGGGATAGCCATCCGGCGCGCTTATGTCTCTTTTTAAAGTGGAAAATTTAAGATAAGTGCTGGATAATTCAGGCTGCTTTTTACTTAGAGCGACAGCCAAAGGCCCTATCCTAAGAGCGGCTCCCGCGTAAGTGGGTATTATTTTCCAATTTGTGGATTTGCCTCCATCACCATTAATTTTAGACGAACGATTGGCTATAGCCAAAACCGAAGCGTTAAAATGACCCAGCTGAGTCAATCCGGCGGGATTATATTCCACCGCGCCGCCCAAGTCATTTGCCACGGCGGTAAAAGCTCCGCCCATGCCCATGGCTTTTGCCGAGCCTCCTGAATTCCAAGGCAAATAGGCGTCAATATTTAAACTATTCGCCACTAGTGACCCTGAATGCGCTCCGTCATTTTGCCAATAGTAATCAATTGCGAATACCATATCGGACATTAAAGAAAGTCCCATAGATAAGGCAAGTGTCATTAATACTTTTTTCATTTTCCCTCCCGGTTATTTTAATATAACATCATTGTGTTCACTACGACATGAAACCGGTCAACCCTAAAATAAATCAGACTGACTAAGTTTCTTGGTATTTTCTTTTGATACGCTTCTGCCCAAACTTTGAGTTAAATTGGTATTATTTAAAATCTTATTTACCAACTTATCGGCATAAGTATTTTTACTTCTTGGAATATGTTTCAAAACAATTTCTTTATATCTTGAAACTTCTTTTTGTATTTCTTTCATTAAAGTGGAAAGAACTTCGTTTTTTATTTTATACTCGCCGCTAAATTGTTTAACCAAAAGTTCTGAATCTGAAAATATATGAAGCGTCACCGCCCCTAAATGTCTGGCTGAAAAAAGCGCCAAATGAAGACCGCTGTATTCGGCAAAATTATTGGTGCATTTGCCAAGATATTTTCCTTCTTCTTGCAGAAGTTTTCCCTTTTCATCAAAGATGGCCACGGCGCAAGCGCCATGACCGGGATTACCCCGCGAGCCGCCGTCAATATAAACTTTAAATTTTCTATTTGTCTTCACAAAACCTCCTTATATACTTCCTCTCTTTTAAAATTGATAATCTTCCTTATTCCTTAGTTGCCATATTACCTAATCACCTTATTGCCTAACTATCAAATACGATTTTTTTCAAGTACAATATCCTCTGACAATTATCACAAATGCCTAAAGAATCTTTTTTCTTTACATCCGCTATGTTCTGCGAAATGAGAGCCATATTACATCCCACGCAGAAATATTTTCCATCTTCTTCTCTCGCTTCTATCACGGCATTGGCTCGTCTTCCGCGAATGTGTTCGTATTTCTCAAGAAGATCCCCGCTGATTTTCTCAGCCAATTCCTCTCTTCCCTTAATCAATGTCTCAAGCTTCGCTTCACATTCTTTTTTAGAAGTATCGATTTCTTTTATTTTGAGGAAATGCGCTTCTTCCTGCTTTTTAAATTCCTCACGATTTTTTTTATCTTCAATAGTTGCTTTATCGATTTTCTCAAGAAGCGTCAAAATATCGGTCTCAAGAATGTCTCTGCCTTCTTTGTCCCTTTCTATTTCAATTAAAAGAGCTTTAAAAGCTTTATTATCCTTTAAAAGATTAAGTTCTCTTTGATGCTTCTTGATATCTTCTTCTTTTTGCGCCAATGACAGCTCTTTATCCTTTTTTTCAACTTGAATTTGAAAAAGAAAATTTTTAGATTCTTCCAAAGCGCTCTTTTCTTCTTCAAATGCCTCGTTGATATCATCAATTTCTTTGGGAAAAAAATTAATCTTCTTATTTATAGCATCTATAGAAGAATCACTTGTTTGCAGCTTTACCAATATTTTAATTTCCGTAGTATGAATACCAGACATAATTATCCCCAACTTTAAAATTCCAAACTACCTATTAATTCTTAATTTCCGAATGCTTCATAATGGTTTTAAGTATTTGCTTCGTGGCTTTTGAACGATTTAATGTATAAAAATGAATCCCTTTAGCTCCATATTCAAGCAGCTGAAGCGATTGATTGACGGCATAGTCTATGCCGAATTGCATAAGAGATTCTTTATCATCCAAATATTTCTCAATATTCTCGGCTAATTCTTTCGGTATTGCCACACCTATCATTTGAGTAAATTTCGAAAGCTGCTTATAGTTGGTTATAGGCATTATCCCCGGAATTATGGGAATATTCACATTCATTTGAGCGCATTTATCCATAAAATTAAAATAAGATTTATTATCAAAAAAAAGCTGGGTTATGGCAAAATCAGCTCCCGCGTCAACTTTCTTTTTTAAGTTTAAAATATCTTCTTTAAGAGATGCGGCCTCGGGATGCTTCTCGGGATACGCCGCCACCCCTATGCTAAAATCACCCATAGTTCTCAAGTCTTCAACCAATTCACAGGCATAAGTATAGTCGCTGTTAATCTTAAATTCTTTTTCATCGGGGATATCACCCCTTAAAGCTAAAATATTATCTATGCCGATTTCTTTTAACTGGGAAACAATCTCTCTTATTTCTTTTCTTGTATGAGAAACGCAAGTGAGATGAACCATAATCTCAAAAGGTGTTTTTTCCTTCAGCGCTTTTGATAAACCGGTAGTTCTATGAGGAACTATTCCCGTAGAAGAATTTGTAATGGAAACAAAATCAGGATTAAGATCTTGCAAATCTTCTATGGTTGAATAAAGCCTGGCCGTATCTTTTTCAGTTTTCGGGGGATAAAATTCAAATGAGAATATTTTTCTTTTATCTTTCAATCTTTCCGTTATTTTCATAAGTGTTTTCGATTCTGCCGTTTCTTGCCTCTAACTTCTTATCTCTTGCTTTTGCGCCTTTTTATTTTTTGCCGTTGCTTCAGCCTTAAGCCTTTTGCCTTCCGTCTTACTTTGGCGCTCCCATCCTTGAAAACGGCCAATAAATGAACCATGCCTTGCCCTTAATTAAATGTTCCGGCACAGGCCCCCAATATCGTGAATCACAGGAACGATCGCGATTATCTCCCAAAACAAGATACTGCCCCTCGGGCACTTTTACGGGGCCAAAATTATCTCTCACATATTCCGCGAACATTTTCCCAAGCACCCTTTTCTGCCAATATTTCTGATATTCAAAATTTGGAATTTTATCGGGAGAAACCGGATAGCGATTAAACCCATCTATAAACTGAGCATACGGCTCATCAATAACCCGTTTATCGTTTATATACACCACCCCCGATTTAATTTGAATTTTATCGCCGGGAAGACCGATAACTCTTTTTATGAAATCTTTTCCATATTGCGAACCGCCGCATTGAATTTCCTTGGGATTTGAGGACGGAAACTTAAACACTATTATATCTTCGCGTTTCACTTTCCGAAAATTAAAAATCTTCTTATTTGTATACGGAATCCTAATGCCGTAAATAAATTTATTCACAAACAAATGGTCATTTATCAAAAATGTGCTTTTCATAGACCCTGAAGGAATTTTAAAAGCCTGAATAATCAAATACATAACCACGGAAGCCAAAATTACCGCTGAAAAAACAGTCTCAGACCACTCCATATCGCTTTTTATAAGTTTATTCACAGTCTTAGTGTCCAGCTTTTTCTTCTTACTTCGCCAGAAAACAAATAAACCGGCTAACACAGCCGCTATCAGACCGTACATAATTTGTTTTTGTGAAAATAAAACCGCGGTTACGACTTCACCTTGTCTATTGCCTAAGCTTACGGCAAGCATTACAGCGCCGGAAAAAAATATAATGGCAAAAAATATTGAATGCCATACGCGCGTAAATTTTTTCGAACTAAACTTTTTCTTACCCTTAAAATAATATGACAATAATAAATGGCTTCCCATAAGTATGCCTATCCAAAAAAGCTTTTCTTCCATTTACATCTCCTTAAAACAACAGGTTAAGACCAAGATTAAGCAACAACTTTACTTCCGCGTTTATTTCTTTACTGATTAATTTTTAAAAGCGATAAAAAGGCTTCTTGAGGAATTTCCACATTTCCAAGAACCTTCATTTTTTTCTTACCTTCTTTCTGCTTCTGAAGGAGTTTTCTTTTACGCGTAATATCTCCGCCATAACATTTGGCTATAACATCTTTTCTCATCGCGGCGATTGTCTCTCTCGCTATTATTTTTCCGCCCACTCTGGCCTGAATGGCAACTTCAAACATCTGTCTATTGATAACTTCCTTTAATTTTTCGCAAATTGCCCTTGAATTGGTTTGAGCTTTTGATTTGTGAACTATAAAACTAAGCGCGTCCACCACTTCGCCGTGAAGGAGTATTTCTATTCTGGACATATCCGAAGATTTGTAGCTGTGAAATTCATAATCAAAAGAGGCGTAACCTCTTGAAACGGATTTAAGTTTGTCGTAAAAATCAATTATTATCTCGCCAAGCGGCAATAGATATTCTATTATGACTTTCGTGGACGATATATAATCAATTTGAATATGCTCACCGCGTTTTTCTTTAAGGAGATTTAAAATTCCTTCCATATATGTCAAAGGGCTTAATATGGACGCTTTTACATAAGGCTCTTGAATATCATCTATATTGCCATATTCGGGAAATTCCGCCGGATTTGAAATTTCAACATGCTTGCCGTCTTTGCGACGGGTATCCTTGGCTTTAACGCGATAAACAACATTCGGGTTGGTCGCAATCAGGGATAAATTAAATTCGCGTTCAAGCCGTTCCCTGACAATATCCATATGCAATAAACCCATGAAGCCCAATCTGAAGCCAAAACCCAAGGCTCTCGAAGTTTCACCTTGATAAGAAAACGCGGAATCGGTAAGATTAAGTTTTTCTATGGCTGTTTTAAGCAGCGTGTAATCGGAACTGTTTATGGGGAAAAAACCGGCGAAAACCACAGGCTGAATATCTTCATAACCTTCAAACGGAACTATGGTTTTACCTTTTTCAAAAACAGTATCACCCATCTTAATTTCATGTATATCTTTAATGCCCGTTACAATATAACCAACTTCTCCGGCTTCAAGACCCGCGGCCTTAATGAGCTTCGGGGTAAGATAACCCACCTCTTCAACTTTATATACGGCTTTAGATGAGAATAAAGAAACATTCATCTTGGCTTTTACTTTCCCGTCTATAAGTCTGACAAAAATTATAACACCTCTATAAGAATCATAATAAGAATCAAAAATCAAAGCTTTTAAAGGTTTATCAACAGAGCCTTTGGGATGGGGAATTTCTTCAACTATCCTTTCAAGTATCTCATGAGCTCCGCTTCCGCTTTTAGCGCTTACTCTGGTCGCAAGCGAAGGATCTTTTAAAATTTCCCAAATTTGTTCCTCAGTCGCGTCGGCATCGGCATGCGGTAAATCAATTTTATTTATAACCGGAATAATTTTAAGATTTAACTTATGAGACAAATGCGCGTGAGCGAGCGTTTGAGCTTCAACGCCTTGCGCTCCATCAACTAAAAGAAGAACTCCCTCGCAAGCGGCGAGAGCTCTTGAAACTTCATAAGAAAAATCCACATGTCCCGGAGTATCTATAAGATTTAAAATATATTCTTCGCCGGCTTTGGACTTATAATTCATTCTTACGGCCTTGGCCTTTATGGTTATGCCTCGCTCTCTTTCAAGCTCCATGCCGTCTAAAAACTGTTCTTTCATTTGCCTTTTGGAAACAGTATCCGTAATTTCCATGAGCCTGTCGGCCAAGGTGGATTTACCATGGTCTATATGAGCCACTATCGAAAAATTTCTGATATTTTTTATATTCATAGATGAAAAACAGTTTTAGAGTTCAGAGTTCAGAGTTCAGAGTTCAGAGTTTAATGATAAGGAAACTCCTTAATCCTAATTACCTCGTTGCCTAATTACCCTATTGCCTAACTTCTTTATTTCAACGCTTCCAAGACGGCTTCTTTAACTTCTTCGGACTTTCCCATTCCGAGAACGCTTTGCGCCATGGAAGATATTTTTTCAAAACTCACGGAACATATTTTATGCTTCACCCTGAGATATAACTTCATGGGCACGGAAAGACTGTTAACGCCAAGGCCTATTAAAATAGTCATAGCCAAAGGATCAGAAGCCATTTCTCCGCAAACCGAAACATGCTTGCCCTTTTTTTGCGCGGCTTGAATTACCACATTTATCAATCTTAATACCGCCGGATGATAAGGGTCATAAAGTTCGGAGACATACGGGTTCATCCTGTCAACGGCAAGAACATACTGAACCAAATCATTTGTGCCGATGGAAACAAAATCTATTTCATTCAAAAAAGCGTCCACGGTAAGCGCCGCGGCGGGAGTCTCAACCATAATTCCAAGCGGCGGATCATTTTCCACGATAAAACCTTCGCTTGCCAATTCATTTTTTACTACGGAACAAACTTCCTTAACAAACTGAATTTCACTAAGCGATGAAACCATGGGTATCATAATTTTTATATTATTCTCAACATTGGCCCTATAAATGGCCTTAAGCTGAGTCCTCAGCATATCGGGATGTTTTATAAAAAGCCTTATGCCGCGAAGCCCCATAAACGGATTTTCTTCATCCTTAACGCCTTTAATGCCCAAATCGGCAACCTTATCCCCGCCTATATCCGCCGTTCTTATTATTATGGTTTTTTTGCTTACAGTTTTCGCCACGGATAAATAAGCGGCCTTTTGCTCCTTTATATCCGGCGGAGACTTGCGATTCATATATAGAGACTCCGTTCTAAAAAGACCCACACCGTCGGTTTTTAAATCTTTTAAGTCCTTCATATCGCTGGAGGAATCAATATTTGCCATTAAAGTTACTTTATGTCCGTCTCTTGTTACGGCGGGAACCCCTTTAAGCCTCTGAAAATAAGATTCTTCTTCACAGAGTCTTCCTTTCTCTTCTTTATATTTCTTAACAACCTCTTCGGTGGGAGATATTATCACCACGCCTTGTTCACCGTCTATTATCAGATTGTCGCCTTGATTTATTTGATGGCTGATATCCGACAAACCGACAACGGCGGGTATTCCAATGCTCTGCGCGAAAATAGCGGTATGACTTGTCTTATTGCCCAAATCCATGCAAAAACCCAAAACCTTATGGGATTCTCTAATATGCAGAGTGTCTGAAGGATAAAGATTATGAGCCACGACAATAACATCTTCTTTAAGTTTATCAAGAGTTGTAATTTCTTTGCGGACAAGATTTAAAATAATTTTCTTGCCAACATCGAATAAATCGTGCTTCCGTTCATAAAAAAACTCATCTTCTATTTTTTCAAAATCAGCCCCTGTTTTATCCAATACTCGGCTTAGCGCGAATTCCGCGTTAACGCCTTTTTCAACAATAAGCTTTGTGACTTCTTTTGTGATAAGAGGATCTTTCAAGATGAGATGATGAACATCTATGAGTTTCGCGTGTTGCCGGCCCAGTACGGTTAAAATCTTCTTTTTAAGCTTATCCAGATCTTTCTTTGTTTTATCCAAAGCGTCTTTAAAACGCTTTACTTCGGCTTTAATTTTTTCCTTCGGAATCTCTTTCTGCTTGATCAGAATATTATCTTCTTTAATTATATGAGCTTTGCCTATCGCTATACCGATACTGGCAGCCACCCCTTTTTTAATTATCATAACTATTCCTCATCAAATTTTTTCTCAAAAAGAGAATTTATGGCTACAGATGCTTCTTTTTCATCTTTACCATTGGTGACAACTTCTATCTCGCTTCCAAAACCCGCCGCCAGCATCATTATTCCCATAATGCTTTTGGCGTTTATTTCCAAAGAATCTTTTATTATTTTAACATCGCATTCAAATTCAGAAGCGGTATTGGCTATCATTCCGGCGGGCCTTGCGTGTATGCCGAGAGTGTTTTGAATTTTAATGGTTATTTTCATCACCCTACCACCTCCTTAGCGGCTTTAATCCATTCCTTGAAACAATATTAAATTCCATATATTTCTTCATTTAAACTTTATCCTCAATGTTTTGCTTCCTTTTTATTTAACTAACTTTCACCTTTTCACTTGTTTTTATATCATTAGACATACCTTTCGGTCTGTAATGAGGTGGTAGGGTCATAATATCAACGCTATGCCTTCAATGCGCGCAATAATCACAACCACTATTGAAAAAACAAGCAAGGTTGCCAAAACAAGAAAAATAGATTTTTTCAATCTTCTGAATATAAGAAAAATTCCAATAGCGGCCGCAACTAAAACCGCTTTAAAAAGAAGACCCTCAATTCCAAAATTCTTGTAATAATAATAAGAGGCTGAAAACAAAGTAAAAAGGAAAATTGAAATTGATAAAACAAATCCCGTTAAACTAAGCCTTGAAATTATTTTGGTCCACGGAAGCATATCAAGCCCGCATAATTTGGATCCGCAGCATAAATAACCATATTCAATCCCTTTCCACCTGATATATAGTGAAACGGAAGTCACGATAATTATGCCTAAAAGCGGTCCGGCTAAAAGAATATGCGTGGCGACGGTCAAATCCGCATCGCATAAAAACCAGCCATAAAATCCGGCGATAGCCCAAACCGTCAAGCACAGTATGCTGGTAATGGGAGTTATTCTTCCCCAAAATATTCTGTCTCCAATGGAAGCGAACCCTGAAGCCAGCGCGAGTTTTATATCCGTGGAAGATTTAATAAGTTTCTCCTCTTCTTCCACGTTTTTGGCGGAAGAAATTTTTTCCTCTATACTGCAAATATTCCCGATTATAAAACCCGCCATATAAGGCTGAGTATTAAATATTCCAAAATGTCTTAGCAGAGCTTTTTTAAACCGCGCCCAATCCGGCCATATCTTTTTTAATTGCGGCATTAAAGCAAAGCAAAAACCGATATTCTGCGATCTTTCAAAATTCCATCCGCTCTGAATGAAAAGCGATTTTAAAAAAATTTTTATTCTAAGTTTTCTATCCATAATAAATCAGTTTAGAGTTTAGAGTTCAAAGTTGAGAGTTTTTAGGGAGTTCCCTATTCTCTTATCTCTGCTTTCTGCTATCTATACTCTTACTTCTTGCCTCTTATTTATTCTTTACCGTTTCTTGTGACTTGCGAAGCTTGCATCCCATTACTTGTCTTCTGAATTTTAAAATCAAAGCGGTTAAAACAATCCATGGAACCAAAGAAAAAGCCAAATCGGTTACCGGAAATACCGTGGCATAATTACAAATTTTTCCCGCTACATTAAAAACCAAGGAAACCGCTATAATAAAGCCGGCGGCAGCCGCTCCCTCCATCATAAGCGCTTTCATTATCCAATAATTTATTTTAAAACGATTTTCATTTATTTCCATTTCCATTTCAGCGTTCCAAGCCGATCTCTTTTTCCTAAGAAAAAATTCAACTTTTGAATAAAGCGCTCCCGCAAAAACAGCGACAAAAAAAGCCAAAGAAACATTTTGAAATGAATGGGCATAAAGCAAAACCGCGCAGCTTGCGGCTACAGAGCCGTTTGGCGACACAGATCCGCCGAGAGGCAAAAAGTCGGAATAAATCAATTCAATAAGAATACCCATGACGGCTCCTTCAACCGGACAACCATTTAAACAGCCAATCAATATTCCCATAAATGACGGTCTTGATAGAAAAAACTGTCCAAACTGAACATTATCCAAATGAAAAATGCCGCCAATAAAACCCGATATGATTATTCTTGTTATTTCCATAATTATAGAGTCAAGGGGTCGAGGAGTCTAAGAGTCTTGGTGTCATAAAATCTTATTTTCTCGTTAAAGCCCCACTCTCCTTAATCCTTTTTTGTCATTACTCTGGGCCTCGATGCCCTTACTGCTCTCTGCTTACTGATTTCTGCTTTCTATCTCACTATAGATTGATAACTTTCATGATATCCACGGGGCGATCACTCGGCACCCCTTTGCCTTCAATTTTGATACCACGGCTGAATATATCTTTAAAATAGGCGCAATCTTCTTTACTAAGAAATATGGCTCGGCCTATGGACTGATTTTTTCCGGCGGAGTAATGCATGCCGCCAATATTTAATTTATCAACTTTTAAGCCGCCGTCAAGCAGCCGGATAATCTCCTTAAGTCCGGGCAAAAGAATAAGAACATTAATCTTGCTTTCAAGAGCTTTGGGGAAATATTTTATGGCATCTTGAACCGACATTATCTTCAAATCAACATCGTCGGGAGTCGCGAATCTCATTATCGCCCGACGCGTTTCATCCTCAACTATTTCATCCGATACCACCACAATTTCACCGATATTGAGATTGGGCACCCATGACTCCACAATCTGTCCGTGTATCAATCTATCATCTACTCTTACCAAAGAAATGGACATAAAATCTCCGTAGCAAAAGCATTTATGCTTTTGCGAAGTGCCCCCTGCTTAAATTTCAGTCCTCCTGCTAAATAAAGTCCAACTGGAATTTAGGGGGTACAATAATTAATTTTACTATCTTTTGCGCTTGCCCTTCCGTAGCCTTGGCGTAGAAGGGAAAAGCCTCTTACTTCTTCACGCTTTAACCAGTAAATTTTTAACTTCGCAAATGGATTTCTTTCCATCGTCCATAATTTTTTCAACCAAATTGTCGAAATCCAGAGTTTTCCGATAAGAAAAAGCCGATGTCAGCATATTTATATTCAAACCGCATATAACGGCGGTTTTAGGCATGTCTTTAACAATGGGCAGCACTATATTCATAGGCGTTCCGCCGGGCATATCGATAAGAAAAACAAAACCATCTCCCGATTTCATTTCTTCAATGGAAGAGTTTACTCTCGAACACATTTCTTCAAGCGATAATCGAGAAGAAATTGAAATATTTTTTACGCCTTTCGCTTGTTCACCGACAATATGTTCCGCCGCTTCTATAAGATACGCGCCAAATTCTCCGTGAGTCATTACTATTATGTTTATCATTGAATAATCTTCCTTATGTCCCTGTGATGTTCAGACACTGAAAAACCGAATTTTTCCATTTTTTTGGCTATTTGATTGGAAATATACACGCTTCTATGCCTGCCGCCCGTACACCCTATCGCTATGGTCAAATAAGATTTTCCCTCTTTAATATAGAGCGGAATCAAATCTTTTATCTGATCCGAATATCTTTCAATAAATTTTTTAAGCATCGGTTTGGAGCGTAAATATTCCTGCACCCCTTTATCAAGCCCCGTTTTCTTTTTAAACTTGGGAATATAATTGGGATTGGGCAAAAACCGGACATCCATTACAATATCGGCATCCAAAGGAATGCCGTATTTAAAACCGAAAGATGTAATGGTTAAATTCATCTCCTTAGACCGTTTTAACTCAAGAGCGGCTGAAATTATCTCTTTCAATTCGCCAAGGGTCAATTTTGAAGTATCAATAACCTTATTTGATTTGACCTTAAGATTAGAGAGGATTCTTCTTTCTTGTTTTATCGCGCTCGATAAATTTTTACCCAGAGGATGCTTATGCCTTGTTTCCGAAAATCTTTGCAATAAAATTGTATCGGCGGCATCAAGAAATATTATCTTACAATCAATACCAAGTTTAACCAAATTCTCAAGAGACGACACAAAGCCCTTTAAATATTTTCCTTCCCGAATATCCATCCCCAAGGCCACATTTTTCAGGTATTTTTTTGTATGCAGCAATTTAGCGAAAAAAGGCATAAGATCGGTGGGGAGATTATCGATACAATAAAATCCGAAATCCTCAAAACATTTAAGCGCCTGGCTCTTGCCCGCGCCCGACATACCGGTTACGATAAAAACTTTAATTTTATCCGTATTGTTTTTTTTCATTCTATATTGTTTCCTCAACGCGCTCCGCTTATTTATCGAAAGCAAATCTTCGATTTGCAAACAGGTGGCGGATAATTATTTCCCCTTCATCTTTTTAATTAAGTCTTCATTAAATTTATTAGCTGTGCTGTGCCCTTGATTCTTCAATCTTTGATTTAAAGCGGCCACCTCAATTAAAATGGCCAAATTTCTGCCGGGCGTAACCGGCACTCTCAAAGAGGGAATATTAACATCAAGAATATTAATAGTGTCCGAGGCAAGTCCGGTTCTATCGTAATTTTTTAAATTGGTAACACTTTCAAGAAAGACTTGCATTTCAACTATTGACTGATCCATTGTGGCGCCAATGCCGAAAAGAAGTTCTATATCTATTATCCCCAATCCTCTAACTTCCATATAATGACTGATATTTCTGGGAGAATGACCGATCAGCATATAGCCTATTCTTCTTTTCACTTCAACCACATCGTCGGCAATAAGAATATGCCCTCTTTTCAAAAGCTCAAGAGCGCATTCGGATTTTCCCACACCGCTATCGCCTTGTATGAGCACGCCTAAACCATAAACATTCACCAGCACTCCGTGAATATGCGTAATAGCGGCCAATCTATCATCTAAAAATATGGTTAATTCTCTTATGAATGAAGCCGTCGGCATTGAAGTAAGCAAAATGGAAATTTTTGCTTTTTTCGCGGATTCCCTAAAAACCTTTGGAGGCTTAAGCCCACCCGTGAAAATAACGCAAGGCACATCATCGCCGGAAAACATCTTATCGAGATTTCTAAGAATATCCCGCTCTTCACTCTTGAGACAAAAAGCATGTTCGCCTTGGCCTATTATCTGAATTCTTTTGGATTTAAATTGCTCAAGATGTCCGGCAATGGCAAGTCCCGGCCTGTTTATGACGCTGGCGGTAATTTCTCTTGATAAATAGGATGCGCCAACGACTAATTTAAGGTCCAAAACATTGCTTCTGGACTTCAATAAATCTTTGACGGTTAATCCTTTATTACTTGAAATTTCAGGAATCATTTACCCTTCTTAGCAAAAACCACGGACTCTTCTTTATGACTCCTTCCGAAAGACAAGTCTAAAAATTCCGCTAAAATCCCGGCTTTATGACCGAGAAACTTTACTTTTTTAAAGGCTGAAGAAGACCGTAACTGTCGTCCAATCTCTTAAAAACAACTTGCATTTGACTTGATGCTTTGTCCATAAAGAAAAAGAAATTATAGCCGGTTTTTTCCATTTCAAACACAGCCTCTTCAATATTCATTGGCTTGGAGGAGACATCTTTAATAACGGAAACTTTTATCCGCGGTCCCACAACGGCTGAAAAATCCGAGAAACCAGGATTTTTATGCGCCCTGTGACTCTTGGTTTTCCCTTTATATTTCTTCAATTGAATCTCAATTTTATTCATCACTTTATCTATGGAAGAATACAAGTCGCTGCTTGAAGCGCTTGCCTTTATTGTTTGATGTCCGACATGCATAATAACTTCGGCATTGTGAAGCTTTTTTTCCACAGCTACAATGGCCTGTGTCCATACGATATTATCGGCATATTCCTGCATTTTTTCAATCTTAGCTCCGATAAAATCTTTTATCGGCTTTGTAAGTTTCATTTTTCTCGCTACCATGTGAATTCTCATAATTGATCCTCCGCTTTAATGTGCTCTTAAAAAAATGGATTGTATTAACTATATTATATAAATAATATAGTAAGCGCGAAAGCGCATAAGGGCAAAGGTAGTGTAAAATAAGTTGTGTAATTTTTGACTTACAATAGAAAAAGGGTTATCCTCCAAATGTAGTCACGAAACAAACAAAAGGAGAATAACCCATGAACAGTATACAAGAACTCTATTTCACGAACAAGGATGTAAA
>DAOWCC010000173.1 GCA_030639665.1 Elusimicrobiota bacterium
AAGAAATGACAGTTGATATGATATATTCTCAAGCTGTGATGGAACATGTGGATAATCTTTCCTTAGCGTATAAAAAAATGCGAATTTGGCTTAAGCCGGGGGGGATTTTATCTCATCAAATTGATTTTAAAAGCCACGGCACGGCGGACAAATGGAATGGACAATGGGGATACGGAGATTTTATTTGGAAAATTATAAAAGGCGGCAAGCCGTATTTGATAAACAGGGCTCCGCATTCAAAGCATATTGATATTCTTAAACGGGAAGGCTTAAAGATAGTGTGCGACGCGCGTGTTGAAAAAACCAATGGCATTCAAAGGGATGAACTTGCGAGCAAGTTCAAATCTCTTTCGGATGAGGATTTGCGTATCAGTGGAGCTTTCTTGCAAGCGGTAAAATAAAATTCTTTCAAAAATTATTTCGCTTTTTTTGAATTACGATTTAATCAATTGATTATATTAATGGCGAAAGGGCTCTTTCATTGGTTACTTGTAGGATCGATTGTCGGCAAAAAATTGCACTCACTTGAACACTAATGGGTGTCCTTAGCAAACCTTTGAAAGCCCAGTCCACGCATCGCGGGTTATGGCGGTAATATTTAACAGCAGAAACGGGGTCGCTTAGTACTGCGCCCCTCCGTATCTCGCCCTTCTGAATGTACAGGTCGGCCTCCGAACGGTTCTGCTTGTCAAATATCACCGCCACCCGATTATTTTAATTTCTTGTTATTTTGTGAGAGTGTCCCACCCCATTTAAGATAAAGCGGACTTGCCCGACCGAAATAATGAAATTCTTGAGCAAACTTTTGCCGCCATCATTTTGTCATCTGATGTTTTTTTATTTTGTGAGAGTGTCCGCCCCATTTAAGATAAAGCGGACTTGCCCCTTCCTAAATAAGGAGATTCTTATTTTTAGTAAGGAATAGTTTATTTGGTGTTTTTTGAATGAATGCAAATAATAGCCAATAAAGCGGCATTTTTAACTTCCCTGTTTTTGTCATGAGTAAGGCGTCTTAATTCGGGAATATACTCTTCCCAGCCAAGTTGGCCGAGAGCCGAAGCGGCATCTCTTCTTATTCTCCAATCAGAGTCATTTAAAACTTCAGTGAAAATTTCCCGTATTTGCTCTTCATTTGTTTTCTTTTCTTCTTCAGTTAATTTTTCAACCGGCGTGGCCTGAAGTTTTTCAACTTTTTTAGCTTCGATGTTTTTTTGGGGAGTCGGAATTTTTTCCACCGGTTTTTCAGCAAAAGCTTTTGGGTTCATTTGTTTCAACATTTCTTTCATTTCGGGAGTCATATTTGGGTCATTAGCCATCATTTCAAGTTGTTTACTCATGACATTTTCCATGGATTTCTGAATGGCTTTCTGATTTTCAGGGTTGGACATGTCCCCGCTCATAGCTATTTTTAGCATGTCATTCATCGGTGATTTTTTAAAAGTGGACACTTTATCCTGAAAACTATATGCTCCCACCGCTAAGCCGACAAGAATTGAAACCAAAGCCAGAGATAATGATTTTGCTTTTTGTTTTTTGCTTAGAGAAGCGACTTTTGCAATATCGGATGTGGCGGAAATATCTTCATAAAGAATATAGCCGTAAGAGAAAAACACAATGGCAATAAGATAAGCTCCCAGACCAAATAATATAGGTCCTAAAAGCGGGACCAGAAGAAGAGCGGCCATAGGGAGCATACAAAAAGCGCAAATTAGAAAGATGAGAAGGAGACGGACGAAAATGATCTTGAAGTTTCCTCGAGCGCATTCTCTGCTTTGAACGAGAGAATTTATTATCCCCGGCGATTCTTTTACATATATATAACCCGCGAAATAAAACCATACGGATAAAATTATGCCGGGAATCAATAAAAGAAAAAATCCTCCTTCTATGGCAAGTCCTGAAATTATGGCGAGGGCTATCATGCCGGGAAATTTAGGCAGGGCTTGTTTATAAGAGTCTATGGGAGAAATATTCTCATCGACAATGGCTATAAAAAACGCGGTGAACATCAAAATCATGGGAATTGCAATGAGGGCGGTTCCCAATATTGGGAAAAGAACAAGAAGGAAAGTTGAAGGGGAGGACAGAAACATTACGGATGTTTTTAGCCAAAGAAGTCCAATCAGCGATGAAATTGCTATTCCTATTATGCCAATTAATAAGAAAGCGACAAATCGGGTTTTGGCCAGATTAAAAGCTTTTTTTAATTCTTCTTTAAATCCCGGCATTACCTTCGGCACAGCATTATTATCTTCAGTCATATTTTATTCCTTAGTTTTAAAAAATTTATTAGTGTATTTTATCACAGATAGGTGTTAAAAACAATGGCATTGGAACTATAAGGGTGATGTCTTGTCCTTTCTTTTGCCCCATAATGTGTAGTAGCGGTGGGGTGGCGCAGCCAATTCCGCATAGCCCGATATTGAATTTGCGGTCATGTTTTGAGTAAACTGTAATAGTGATTTACCTCGTTAAATAATTTTAGATTTTCGGGGGACGTGAAAATCTTAAATTACGCCTTGAGTAACAGGACGTATTTAACAGGGTAAAAGGAGAATTTTATGAGTTCGGATCCGCATAATTTTAAACCGTATGTAGCGCCTGAAAAAAATATGAAAGAATTTACCTTGCGCGCTGTTATTATTGGTATAGGGTTGGGTGTTGTATTTGGCGCGGGAAACGCTTTTCTCGGTTTAAAAGTAGGTATGACTGTTTCAGCTTCAATCCCCGCCGCCGTAGTGTCCATGGCCTTGCTCAGGGGTTTTTTCAGAGGGGGAACGATACTTGAAAACAATATCGTTCAGACTGTAGCCTCAACCGGAGAATCTTTGGCCGCGGGCGTGATATTCACAATCCCCGCTATGTTTTTACTGGGTTATAATCCCTCCATGTTTATGGTTTTTTGGCTGACTCTTTTGGGCGGCGTTCTGGGCGTTTTATTTATGATTCCTCTCAGAAGATATCTCATTGTCAAAGAACATGGTAAATTACCATATCCGGAAGGCACCGCTTGCGCTGAAATATTGAAAGTCGGAGAGGAAGGCGGCGGCAAAGCCTGGTATATTGTTTTCGGCGGAGCTTTAGGCGGCGTATATAAATTTTTAATGAGCGGTTTTCATTTATGGAAAGATGTTCCCGAATGGACATTGCGTTTTTATCAAAGAGCGATTGTTAATCTTGAGGCCACTCCCGCCTTGCTCGGCGTGGGTTTCATAATCGGCCCCAGAATCGCGGCCGTGATGCTTGCCGGCGGAGCTCTCGGCTGGTGGGTAATAATACCCATGTTAAAAATGTTCACGGCCGGTTCCGCCACGGCTATTTATCCTGGCGCCGTTTCGATAGCTCAAATGGATTCTTGGGATATATGGAGCAACTATGTGCGTTATATAGGAGCCGGAGCTGTTGCTTTCGGCGGTTTGGTCGGTCTTGTAAAATCAGGTCCCATTATTTGGCGTTCTTTTAAACTTGGATTTTCCGAAATCAGCAAAGGTTTTTCTCATCGCAAAGGCATATTGCGCACAGCTGATGATTTGCCTATGAGCTGGGTTATGTTCGGCAGCGCGGCGATAATCCTGCTTTTATGGATGACTCCCGGGCTTGGCATAAATTTAATGGCTGTCGGCTTGGTTGTTTTACTGGGCTTTTTCTTTGTAACCGTCGCGTCATTAACCGTGGGTTTGGTCGGAAGTTCTTCAAATCCCGTAAGCGGTATGACAATAACCGCCTTGCTCATAACTTGTTTGCTTTTTGTTTTTATGGGTTGGACGGATAAAATTCATATGATAGCCGCCATGACGGTGGGCGCGGTTATATGTATAGCAATTTGTATCGCGGGTGATACTTCCCAGGATTTAAAAACAGGTTATCTTCTCGGCGCTACGCCCAAACTTCAGCAGTTAGCTGAAATTCTTGCCGTGCTTGTTCCTGCGGCCGCGATGGGCGGTGTTTTATATCTTCTTCATTCAACTTATGGCATAGGCGGCTCCGAGCTTCCCGCGCCTCAAGCAACTCTCATGGCGATGGTAGTAAAGGGCGTGATGAGCAATACGCTTCCCTGGACGCTTATTATTTTCGGTATGATGATAGCCGCCGTTGTCGAGCTTATGGGCATAGGTTCATTGCCTTTCGCCATCGGACTTTATTTACCGGTAAGTTTGAGCACTCCGATAATGGTTGGGGGTTTGGTATCTCTTGCAGTTTCAAAGATGTCGAGTAATAAAAATCAAACAACGGAAGAAAAACATAAAGCCAAACAGGAAACAAAGGATAGAGGTATTTTGGTCGCTTCCGGCCTTGTGGCCGGGGACGCTTTAATGGGTATATTTATTGCCATCCTCGCCGCGATTGGTTGGATAAGCATAAAAGATGTAAAGCCTTTCTTTGGTTCCGGCGTAGGTTTAACCATTTTTATGGTTGTCGCCATAGCTCTTGGAGTCGCGGCATTAAAGAAAGCAAAAAAATAGTGGCGTGTAGCCGCGGCATCTTATGCCGCCAACAGGCAGCGCAAGGCGCTGCGACTACAGGGCAAGGGTGAGAATTTACTAAGGAGATTTTCGTGGAAAATATTAAAAATTGGGCAAAACTTGCCCGACTTCCTTTTTATAATAGCGCCATATTTCCGTTTATTCTCGGGATTATAATTTCCGTTCAAATTGAAA
>DAOWCC010000041.1 GCA_030639665.1 Elusimicrobiota bacterium
ACTGGGCTTTCGGAAGGTCTGCTACGGACACCGGTTGATTTTGCAAAGCAAAATGTAACCGTGTCTGCGCAGTGAGCTATGCGAATGTAGTAGGCGAATCCCCTTGGGGGCGCATATTTACCCCCACACTTACACATTGCTTAACAGCTGTTTTTAAAAGCCAAAAAGCACTTCGTAAGTGTGGGGGTTTTTTAAAATACTATCTAAATAAAACAATTATTTGAAATTTGGGGTTTATTATTTGGAGCTTGAGTTTCCACTTCAAAAGCGGGGACTAATTTGTTCAGATGGCCATTTTACAATAGCAATTTGATCAACACACAATTAGGATCTATGATATCTTCCAAATTAATAATAATCCTTGCGCGAGACAATATCCGATGCTATAAGATTGGCAAACGCGACCTTCATATCGGCAAATGAAGTCGTGGATTTTGTTTTCCCGCCGAACAACTCCTTTAACGCTTTTAAACCTGTTTTATCATCCGTCTTCACTGTAAAGACAACGGAGCCGGGATAAGGCCTCATTCCCGTCATAACCTTGTCGCCGTCGCCATCAACTATGCCTATAATCGGAACGCCGAAACGGGATAGTATATCCCCGACAACGGCGGTGGTATCATCACCTACGGTAACCGCTCCCTCAACTCCACTCGCTAATTTGTAAATATCCATGCCGGCATGGTCAACAAAAGCCACGCCGCTTCCGGTAAGTTTTTTTACCCTGGCCTGCGCTCCCGCGCCCCTTAAACATTTGGTGGAGGCCAGTTTCACATGAGCCAAATTCACTCCGCCAAGTCGCTCCAATTTCTCAAGGCCATGCGGTTTTATACGAGCTCCTCGGATAGAGATTATGGAACGGTTTTCTGAAACCAAAACCACTTCAGATTTCAAAGCTCTACCCACCACAATGCCGTTTACAAGTATAAAATCTCCCCTTTTAGCGGTAGTCATGCGACGGCAGAGAGTTCCTTTCTCGGTCCATAATTCCACTCCGGCTTTCGATGTTTTTGAACGGCAAAAGCCGAGTTTTTTAAGTTTTGAGATAACTTGAACAGGGCAAGATTTTGATAATTCCGCGTATACCAATCCTGAACATTCCGCCTGCGCCACGGCAGCGGAAGAAGCGGCGCGTTCGGCCACCATACTGCCGAATCTCAGACCTGAACGGGCAGATTGTCCGAAGGTGACAAGCAAAATCATGGAACAGTCTTTTTCGAGCAGTTTAACGCATTGCGAAGGTTGTAATCCGGGAGTTTCCACGCCTTCAATGCCGCTGTCAATTAAGGCCGTTCGCGCCATTGTGCCGGCTAACATTAAACGGGCTCTCGCGCGTCCTGAAAAAACTTTAATAATTTTCTCGGCCCAGCCTTGATCAAAAACTTCCGGACCGTGAAAAAGCAGTCCTATCATTTTTTTCCCCTTGCCAGTTCAAGGTAAAGTTCCGCGCGCTTACGACTCCATGCCTCATCACCGGCATCGCCTTTTAATACCCAATATTCGGCATTGCGAAGCCATAAATCCGCGGGTTTACGATAAGAGGAAATATCTTTCCCTCCGGCAAAAAACATTTCCGCCGCGTGTTCATAAGCGTCCGCGGCAAGAAAAAAAGCCTCGCGCGCTTCAAAAAAAGAGCCCAATTTTTCATAAACCGAAGCTGCTCTAATAAAATCGGAGTCGCGTTCCGCGAGCGCGGCAATTCTTGAACCGATTAAAAGAGCCGTCTCTTTCAGTTCCCCTTTAACGGAAATGGCAAAGCCGTTCTCATAAGCCTCTAAGGAGGAAGAAACATTTCCGACGGATTCAAAAAGTATTCCGGCATTAAGAAATCCCATAGCGGCAAGAGCATAACTGCCTTTATCCTTTTTAATAGAGGCGAACTCAAGCCAAAGTTCAGGTGAATTTTCACGGCGCGCGCGCGCCTCAAGAACTCTTCCCTTATAATAACTGTCACTCTCCTTCAGATTTTGAAACATACTGCCTCCTAATATTTATAACCGATAAAAAATGCCAAAGCCGCAAGCACCGCGCCGTAGCTGATTATCCTTGCAATCAAGGAAACAACTATTATGGCGCCGCCGTCCCGCCCGCCGAATATTCCGCAATAATACGGAATGAGATAACGCAAGCTGGTCGCGGTAGCGGCAAAAGCCCCAGCGAAAAGCGCAAAAACCAATTGGGGACCTGAAGCCGTGCCGGCCGTAAAAATCCCCCCTGCCACGACATAAGCGGCCGCGGGACTTATAAGCCTGGCGGCTATCACCGGCAAAACCGTCAAATTAAGCGGCAGATAATCCGTCATGAACGATAACGGGCCGCTCGCATTATCAAAAAAACCGATTGTAATAAGACCATAAACAATATATGCCGCCGGAATCATAGTTTTGGAAACTTTAAATACGGATTTAAATGACGGTTTAATCGACGCTTGCGCCGCTACGCCAAAATTCCAATTCTGTCTCTTTTTAATTTCCGAATACTCCGGCGAAATAACGCGCGGCGCCAAAAAAAAGCGGCCCGCCAAAAGCATAATCAAAGCTTTCAGCGTACAAGCCAAAAGCAAAAACCCATAA
Source organism: Elusimicrobiota bacterium (assembly GCA_030639665.1). Lineage (GTDB taxonomy): Bacteria > Elusimicrobiota > Elusimicrobia > Elusimicrobiales > UBA9959 > JAKLQJ01. The sequence goes on from DAOWCC010000041.1 coordinate 2,574, forward strand.
TAAGCAAAACCGAAAAAACCAAGAACCGGCACGGCCAGCGGCAAGACACTTTTACCGGTGGCTATCTCGCCGGGAAGATTGTTTACTATCGCCGCCACTATAAGTTCTCGACGGCCAAGCTTGCCTTCACGGCGCAAATCGGCCAGCATGGCGTGGCCTGCCGTGGGCGAGATTATACTGGTGACAAAACCGGCTCCGCAACCGCTACTGAGACGGCCAAGACGCATAATAGGCCCGGCAAGACGGGAAAGTCCGTCCAATCGGCCCATATTTTCAAGCAGATGCGCCGCGAAAACCCCCGCCGCGAAAACAGGCATTATTCGCAATAAAAATTTTGTGCCGTCGACAAGCGCCGTAATTATATCGGGATGTATTTCCATAAGCCTTTATATATACCGGAAAAGCTTCGCGCCTATACACATCAGGAAAATCATAATTGCAATATCCGCATAGTGCCTTCCTTTTTCGTGATACTTTTTTCATTTTCGTAACACACTAACCGAAAAATTTTTAAACTACATCTATTTTATATACACTTCTCCGCCGTGGACACACACAAACTCTTATGACTTACCCCTTTAACGGAATTCAACTTATCGGCAAGCTCTTTAACCTTAAGATATTTGCCTTTGACCGCTATTATTTCAAGACAATTATCATGATCCAAATGGATATGCTGGCTGGATATTATCAGGTTGTGCGACGCATGCTGAATATCCGTTATCTTATCCATTAAATCTCTTTTGTGATGATTAAAGACTATGGTTATGGCTCCGGCTATGGAAGAATTTTTTTTATATTCCTCAACAACAAATTCTTTCCTCATTAAGTCGGAAATGGCTTTTGAGCGGTTGGTATAATTTTTCTTTTTAATATGGGCGTCAAATTTTTCAAGCAAAGCTTGTTCTATGGAAACGCCGAATCTCTTGAGCTTAAGCATAGTGTTACCTTTTAAGAAATGATAACACAAAAGGAAAACATCAATCAACTTTATCCCGATTATCCCTTAAAGCGGAATATTTTTACAAAAACAATAAACCATGTTTTTTATAAGGTGAATTCTATTTTCTTTAAAGCCGCGTAGGTTTGACCCAAAGATACGCAGGCGTCATTGGCGGGAATTCGGACATTGGTAAAAACTTCAAAATTCTCTTTTTCAAGAAGTTCCTTTGTTAAGCTTAAAAGAATCTTATTTTGAAAAACCCCTCCCGAAAGACATATTATTCTTATCTTGTTTTCTTTTCTTAAAGAAACAAAAACATCTTTTACCATTAAACTTAAAGCGGTATGAAATTTTTCAGATATGATTTGAGCCTTCATAGGAGAATCAGGCTCTTTAAGTATTCCGGTGATTACAGGCAAAGGATCGATTATAATTTTATTTTGGCCTTTAAGAAGCGCGAACTTATATGGCTTTAAACTTTTTCTTTTAAAAAGACTTTCAAGCTCCATCGGCCCCTGCGCTTCATATTCGCTAAACTGCCTGATTTGAGCTAAAGAAGCCACCGCGTCAAACAGTCTTCCCATGCTTGATGTTAAAGGCGTATTTATTTCCGCTTCAATCATTTTTTCCACAATTTTTATTTTTTCTTTCTTTATCCCTTTGAATACTTTTCTTCCTTTCAGTAAAAACTTTTTATCCAGCATTTTAATTAAAGATAAAGAACATCTCCATATTTCTTCTTGAGCCGCGTCCCCGCCCGGAAGCCCGAAATAATTAAGATGGGCAAGCCTTTCGGCTTTCCCGCCTTTTACGCTTATAAACTCCGAGCCCCAAATATTTCCATCCAAACCATAACCTGTTCCATCCAAGGCAAGCCCCATAAAAGGCTTTTTTATTTGATGTTCCGCGGCGACGCTTAAAACATGGGCTAAATGATGCTGAACTTTTACCAATTTGACGCTTGTTTTTTTAGCAAGTATGGAGGAATGATAATTCGGATGCGCGTCACAGGCTATTAACCGAGGCTTAACGGATAAAAGCTTTTTAAATTTTGAAATGGTTTCAGTTTGAAAATCCTGATTTTCAATTTCACTCAAATCACCTATATGCTGAGAAACAAAAGCGCGCGAGCCGCGGCTTAGGCAAAAAGTATTTTTTAAATCAGCTCCAAAAGCCAAAACGGAAACCCCGCCTTCTACCGGCATTTTTATTGAACTTGGAACATAGCCTCTGGCTCGACGAATGAGATAAAAAACATCTTCCATAACAAAACCCACACTATCATCTATTCTATTATGAATATCTCTATCATTGAAAAGAGCGAGATTAATAAGACCTTTTAATTTATCTTTAGCATGTAAAATTGTTTTCGCTATGGGCTCATCCCTCTTATTGCCCGATGTCATAAGAAGGGGATTATGAAAACCCTTGGATCTTAATATTTGAAATAAAGCTTCATGTAAAGGAGTGTAACTTATCATTAAGCCGAGAGTTGAAAGTCCCGGAGAAATGCAATTATAATTTGAATTCCGTTTTTTAAGCATAATAACGGGCGATGAAGGCGATAAAAGAATTTCTTCTTCTTTTTTCCCAATAAAACAAATTTTCTTGGCTTCTTTTATATTTGAAACCATTAAAGCGAAAGGCTTTGAAGGCCTCTGTTTATATTTTCTTATTTTTGAAACGGCTTTTTTATTTAAAGCTGAACAAGCGATATGAAATCCGCCCAAGCTCTGCAAAGCGCAAATCCCCCCTGAAATAATGGCATCCGCCGCCGCGTTTAAGGCTTCAAAACCTTCCAATTTTTTATGGCCCGCGATTGAAAACACTGTTGGGCCGCAATCGGGGCAGGCATTGGGTTGGGCGTGAAATCTTCTATCTACTGGATTTTTATATTCTTTTTCGCAAATCCGGCACATCTTAAACTTTTTCATTGTTGTTTGCGGCCTGTCATAAGGAATATCCTTTACTATGGTAAATCTCGGTCCGCAATTGGTGCAATTTATGAATGGATAAAGATGCCTTTTATCTTTTGGATTTCTCATTTCTTTTCTACAATCGGAACATAAAGCCAAGTCTGGAGGAATAATCCCTCGAGCTTTTGAAGTTTTTTCACTTTTGATAATATTAAATTCTTTTTCTTTTTTTATTTTAATTCCGGAAATTTTAAAAGATTCTATTACTGATTGAGAGGGTTTTAAAAGTTTTAAATCGGAAATAAAGCTTTGAATATGGCTTTTTGAGCCCTGCGCCTCAATAATAACTCCTTGAGAAGTATTCTTCACAAAACCTAAAACCTTATTTTTTAAAGCAATCTTATAAACGAAAGGCCTAAAACCAATTCCTTGAACCACTCCGTTTATTATTATTTTTTTTCTAATAATAGCCATTATTTGTTTTGACCCGTAACCCGCAGCCTGTGACCTGCATCCTGTTTAGTATAATTAAATTCACTGCCAAAAAGACTATGCGGAATAAGATACATGCCGAAAGTAACCGTAAAAGCGAATATTATCCACCTTCTTGGATATTTAAATTTATACATTGAAATAGCCGCGATTATCCAGCAAATCATCATTATGAGGGCTTTATTGTCGGTCAAGTCATGCCCGAAAGGAAACCCTGTCCAGAAAAAACCGAAAGCGTATTTCTGGGTAATCGGCCCCAATATAAATCCGCCGATAGCGAGAAAAAAAACATTTAAAATAACCGGATGTTTTAGCGCATATTTTTTATCCATAACGCCAAAAAAAATTCTAACCGAAAAAAGCATAAACAGAAACATAAATACAATATGAGGAATAAGAATATAGGGCGGAACAAAGCCTTTAAATCTCGTTATTACAGGCTCTTGAGTAATCAATAACTTATTATTTTTATCTCCTATCTCAACCTTATATTCAATTTTACCGGCGGGAGGCTGATTAGCAAGAGAAGCGCTTAATTCTTTATCGGCATAATTCATGGTTAAAAAAGACCATTTATCCGATGTCTTATATCTGCGCCATATAACCATTCCTTTTATTTCATTATTCGACTTTACTTTTATCACGCAATCATTTTTACCGATAGCGCAGCTTCTGGGTAAATAATAGCCGACAACGGCCTCTTTATATTTGATTGTATTTTTTATGGGATATGTCGGGCCGGTTATTTTTTGGAAATAGGCGAAAAAAACAGTTATTATAAAACTTAATATCCAAAAGAGTGTCTTTTTCATAATTGCAAAAACTTTGCACTTTTCTTTTGCGCCTTCGCGTCTTTAGCAAATCCTGGGCAATTGATCGCCTTCAAGCATCATAACAACTCTTTCTCCGCCCATTAATGTTCTCATGCGCACTTGCGGTTTTTTCTCTTTTAAAACAGAACCGATAATTTTGGCGTTTCTGCCGTATTTGTGGCTCCGCATTAATTTAAGAACCTTCTTCTCCTCAGACTTTTTGACAAACAAGACTATCTTGCCTTCATTGGCCACATAAAGAGGGTCCAAACCCAAAAGCGCCGAAGCGCTTTCTATGGACGGACTTAAAGGAATATCTTTTTGATTTATAAGCATGGAAAGCTTGGAGGCATCGGCTAACTCATTTAAGGAGGTTCCAAGACCGCCTCTTGTAAGATCGCGAATACATTTCACACGCGGGCAAGATGACAAAATCTTTTTTATTAAGCCGTTAAGCGGCGCGCCGTCGCTTTTGATAGCGCCCTTAAAACCCAGATTATTTCTGGCATTCATAACGGTTACGCCGTGATCCGCTATATTGCCATTAACTATAATCGAATCACCAATGCTGATTTTGGAAGCTGAAAGAGAAATTTTGTTTTCAATAATGCCGATACCGGAAGTGTTTATGAAAATTTTATCGGCCTTTCCCTTTTCAACAACTTTGGTATCACCGGTTACTATTTCAACTCCCGCTTCTTTTGCCGCTTTTTTCATGGAAGAGACTATCCGCTCAAGCGCCTTCATTTCAAACCCCTCTTCCAGTATAAACCCAACGCTAATGGCCAAGGGCCTGGCGCCTTTAACGGCAAGGTCATTAACCGTTCCGCAAACGGCGATTCTTCCCATGTCGCCACCGGGAAATTCAATAGGGTCAACAACATAAGAATCCGTGGTAAAGGCTACCCGGCAATTCTTTATCTTTATTTCGGCGGAATCATCCAGTTTATTTAAAATCTTATTTGAAAATTTTTTGATAAATAAATTTTTTACCAATTCATGAGTAAGCCGACCGCCCGAACCATGCGCCAAAAGTATTTTTTCTTTATTTTTCACACTAACACCCCTTTAATTATTTTTTAAATGACATTTGGTAATTTCCAAAAAGTCTTTATGTGCTTTAGACATTTTTTTATTTTTATTGCATATCACAGAAACAGTCCTTGCCATTTTAATGCCCAAAAACTTCAACATGTGAATATCCACATCTTTCTCGAATTTTCTTATCACGGATTTGGGAACTATGGAAAACCCCAAGCCTGATTTAACATAAGTTTTTATGGTCTCAATATTATCCACTTCCATTTTCACATTCACTTTAATTTTATTTTTTTTAAAAACACTGTCAATATATTTCCTGGATGGAAAAGCCTTATCAAAAAGTATAAAATCTGTGCCGAACATATCATGTATGTTTATGCTTTTCATTTTGGAGAATTTACCGCCGGCGGCGGTTATTAAAACCATTTCTTCTTCACACATATAAGATACGGAAAGATTTTTATTATTAATGGGAGAATGACAAGAAAGAACTCCGAAATCCGCCCGACCCAACGCTATATCATTATAAACTTGTGAAAACCGTTTATATTCAACATTCACTTCAGTCATGGGGCTCACTTTCATAAATCTTCGAATATAACTTTGCAAGACATAAGTTCCAACACTGTAAATGGTTGAAATTTTTATTTTGGCTGATTTTTTATCTATCACGGATTGTCTTATGGAACCAATCGCGTCATCATAAGTAATAAGTATTTTCTTGGCCGCTTTATAAAGAGTTTCTCCCGACGAAGTAAGATGTATTTTGTTTGATACTCTGGTTAATAATTTGGACTTATATACAATTTCAAGCTTTTTAATCTGCTGACTTATGGCTGATTGGGAAACATAATTAATTTCACCCGCCTTGGAAAAACTCCCTGTTTCAATAAGATCCTTAAAAACTTTTAATGTTTCAATATTCATATAAGTAAAGAAATCAGATGTCAGAAATCAGAAATCAGATAGATAAGGAGTTTCCTTATTAATCTTGTTTCTTACTTCTTGCCTCTTACTTCTATTGTTGTCCTCCGTATTTAAACCATGCCGCGCAAGCGCCTTCCGATGAAACCATGCACGGCCCAATGGCATCGGACGGAGTGCATTTATTGCCGAAAAACCGGCAATCTGCGGGAAGGGCCAATCCCATAATGATTTTTCCACAAATACAACCTTTGGGCTCTTTTGACGCATAATGCTTGATTTTAAAATGCTTAAAAGCGTCAAAACGCTTAAAGGCGTCGCTTAAAACCAAGCCGGATTTTTCAATACTTCCGATAGCCCGCCATTCGGCAGCGGCAACTTTTAAAACCTTTTTCATTATTTCTTGAGCGCTCTTATTGCCATCCATTGTAACCGCTCTAAAATATTCGGTCTCAACTTTAGGCGTTTTGCGCAAAATTTGCAAAAGAAGCATATTAATGCCTCCAATAATATCCATTGGCTCAAATCCCGCCACAACGCAAGGCACTTTATGTTTTTCAGAAACAAAATTGTAAGACTTGGAGCCTATGACAACACTAACATGACCCGGGAGAATAAACCCTGAAATTTTATGCCCATCGGGCAAAACAGCTTTAAGCGCGGGAGGAACAAGTTTAAATAATGGCGTGATAAAAAAATTATTTATTTTTCTATTATGCGCGTGAAAAACGGTCTGAGCTATTATAGGAGCCGTAGTTTCAAAACCGACACCGATAAAAACGATTTTTTTATCTTTATTTTCAGAGGCTATGCGCAAAGCGTCCAAAGGAGAATAAAGCACTCTTATATCAGCGCCTTCCTCGCGCACTGAATGAAGGTCTTTGCCCGAAGAACCCTTTACCCTCATCATCTCACCGAAAGTGGTTATAATAACATCCTTAATAGCGGCTATTTCAAGAATTCTATCTATATCGCCCTGTGATGTTACGCAAACCGGACATCCCGGCCCTGAAAGCATTTTTAATTCCTTCGGAAAAAACTTCCTCATTCCGCTGGCGGCAATGGACATGGTATGAGTGCCGCAAACTTCCATAAAATTAATTGTTTCTCCCGTTTCAGCGTATATTTGAGCGACAAGTTTTTTTATTTCCTTAAAAGCATTGGAAGCCATTAAAGAATCACTCCAAAGCGGTGAAGAAAATTTATTTTTTATTTTTATCATTTCTTATCCTCCTTCATCGCGTAAAGCTCGCTAAAAATACTCAGAGTTTCCTCAGCTTCTTTAGCGCTTAAAACGCTTATGGCAAAACCGGCGTGAACAAGAACGAAATCATTCTTTTTTGCTTCGGGAACAAGATCTATTGAAATTTCCCTTTTAGTCCCGTTAAAATCCACTTGGGCAATATTTTGTTTAAAAGAAATTATTTTTCCTGGGACAGCTAAACACATACGACCTCCAAAAATCCATCTTAATATAGTCAAACTATAAGAAATACTTATAGTCAGATTATATAATTTTTTAAGACACAAAGAACACAAAAACACATCCTAGGAGTAGGCACAAATCAGTTTTGTATCTTAATGCGATTCGAATGCTGTCGGAGGATTTCAAATAGTTTAACAAAAGAAAAAACCTCGTATAAAAACGAGGTTTTATTAAAGATACGGAAGAGGAGGGATTCGAACCCTCGAAACCCTTACGAGTTTACAGACTTTCCAGGTCTGCGCCTTCAACCGCTCGGCCACCCTTCCATATAATGTTCAAATATTTTTAATGTGGCCTCGCTCCGCCCTGTCAGATTTCGCTTTGCGAAACTGCCACAGTGTCCAAAGTAGTCCTTTGAAAGCCCAGTCCACCCGGCCACCCTTCCATATAATGTTCAAATATTTTTAATGTGGCCTCGCTCCGCCGGCCATATTTGTAAAAATGGTTGGGATAGGATTCGAACCTATGTAGGACGGAGTCCGACGGTTTTACAGACCGTTGCTTTTGACCGCTCAGCCACCCAACCATATAATTTAAACAAAAAGAACAAAGGTTGTTTTAGTGGCTTCGCTCCGCTCTGTCAGCTTTCGCTTCACGAAACTGCCACAGTGTCCGCAGAAAACCTCTGAAAGTAAAGTCCACGCAGTCCACCCAACCATATACTATAAAGATAAAAAGAACCAAATTATTTAAACGGCTCCGCTCTGTCAGATTTCGCTTTGCGAAACTGCCACAGTGTCCAAAGCAATCCTTTGAAAGCCCAGTCCACCCAGTCACCCAACCATTGGGTAATATCAACAGTATAGCAAAAAAAGAAAAAAGATGTCAGTTGCTTTTTTAATCCCAATATGAAATATCGCGTTTAAATATAGAAAAAGAAAGTGTTTATTCCAATAAATGAATACATATTTATAATGGCGGCAAGTGAAAGGAAAGGCCCGAAAGGAATATGATCAAATCTTTTGGCTTTCTTAAGTATCAGCAATGTTATTCCATAAACAGAACCGAATAATGAAGCTATTATAAGAGAAGACAATATCCCCTCCACTCCAAGCATTGCTCCTATGGCGGCCATAAGAAAAATATCTCCTTCTCCAACCGCCTCTTTTTTATAAATCTTCTTGCCTATAAAAGCCAATAGCCATATCATGGCTGCTCCAACTAAAGCGCCTATGGCCGCTTGCGCCAATTTTTGAAATGGCGCGCCGAAAAAATACGGATTAAAAAAAGAAAAGGATAATCCTATAAAGCCTATGGCGTAGGAGAATATATCGGCTATCATCATCGTTTCAAAATCAATAATGGCTATAACAATAAAAATATAACTTGAAATAAGAACGGCCGCGAGCCATAAAGGATTTGAGCCCCATTGAAAAAACATCAATGCCGTTATAATAGCTGTTATCAATTCGACAATGGGATAACGTAAAGAAATGGGATTCTTGCAATTTCGACATTTCCCCCCTAAAATAATATAACTTAAAAGAGGAATATTATCGTAAAACTTAAGAGCTTTGGAGCATTTTGGACATAAGGAACGAGGCTTTATTATAGATAACCTCTTAGGCACTCTATAAATACAAACATTAAGAAAACTGCCTATCATCAAGCCCATAATGCCGGCTATAAAAATTAGAATTATTTCCATAAAGTGACAAATCCCAAAAATCCCCGCCACTGAAACATCGGCGGGTCCGCCTAAGCAGTAATGGCGGAAAATAGTAAATTTCAAATAATATGCACAAAAAAAATTCCAATACTAAAAACAACATATTAAAAAAGCCCCGCCTCATATAAAATAAAGCGGGGCCCTTTTTAATTAGTTAAACACAATTAATAAGTTGACCAAGGTTCACCCTTGAGGTCGTCCGCGTTAGTAGCTACGCAGAAATTCCCCCAAGTATTATTGACCGAGTCATCATTCGCATAAGCCCAACCACCTACAGTAACAGCTATTGCAGGTTCATAAGCTGCTCCGCCCGCTGTCATTGAAGAATAAGCTGTAACCAAGTTGGAATCTCCAACTCCTGTTCCGGGAAGTTTGGCTTCAGGTATTTCATTGATATATTTACCATCTGTTGTTAATACGGTCAATGTATCAAGAGGGAATATACCTTCATTGTCACCATAGTAAACCTGCAGTGAACTTCTGACTGCCGATAAACCGCCCTTTGTGGCTCCTTCTTTGGATTTGCTGATAAGATCAGCAAATTTCGGTATTGCTATTGCGGCAAGAATACCGATAATCGCAACCACTATCATAAGCTCGATCAAGGTGAAACCTTTATTTGATCTTGTTTTCATTTTGCTACCTCCATTCTGGATAATATATAGATGATAACCAGATATTAATAAAAGTCTACTTCATATATTAAAAGATGTCAATAAGGATTTTCCATTGTATCCAATATCACTAAAATAGCGAAAAAAGCCCTAGGGCAACAAGGTTATTTGGCAATTAGGAAATAGCGCTACATCAAAATATTTAGTTGTTTTTAACCGATGACTGATAACTGGTGACTGTTATGGGCGGGAAGGGAGTCGAACCCTCAAGGATTTGCATCCATACGCTCCTGAGGCGTACGCGTCTGCCAGTTCCGCCACCCGCCCATAAAAATTCTGTAATAAGTAGGAAATTTATCTTCTCCCACTTAATAAAGGATAGCTTTGTCTTTTGTAATTTTATGATATTTGGTAATATAAAAACAATGAAAAAGAAGAAGAAATATCCTGACACGATAGCCACTAACAGAAAAGCTTTGCATAATTATGAAATTTTTGAAAAATTTGAAGCGGGCATTATATTGGAAGGACCTGAAGTTAAATCTTTGCGGGATAAGCAAGTGAGCCTAGAGCAAAGCTTTGCCAGAATTGACGGCAATGAAATATATCTTTACGGCATGCGCATAGCCCCTTATGTTTATAATACAGTAACCGAAATAGATCCCACCAAAACGCGAAAACTTCTGCTAAAAAAAAGAGAAATTAAAAAAATAGAAAATCTGGTTTCAAAAAAAGGCATGGCTTTAATTCCCATTTCGATTTATTTAAAAAAAGGCTGGATTAAAATACAGCTCGCAATTGGCAGAGGCAGAAAAACTCATGATAAACATGAAAAGATTAAAAAACAAGAAATAGACAGAGAACTTCGCAGAGAATTTAAGGAAAAATATAAAGGATAAAAAAAAGGCGCCAAGCGCCTTTTTTGAGTGTTAGGAGAAATATTGAATTTTTTTTCGTTGTTACCGGTGACTTGAGACTTGCGTGACCTTCAAAGAAGGTCAACTTGTGACGAAAAAGATGCAAAGCATCTTTTTAAAATCTGGCGCCGAAACTTCCTTCCAAATTAGTCCGGCCATGTGTAATCGTTCCGGCAAAAGCAAAATAGAAAAATCTTAGTTTAAACTTCATTCCCACCGTAAATCTACCTTCAAATGTGTAAACTTTTTTCCCTATAAGCGCGGCATCGTCAGCCTGATTAACAAAAAGTTTAACGCTGTCAAAGCCAAAACCCATATAAGGAGTCACCACTTTCGCGTTTCTTGATATATATATGTGCGAAGCCATAT
>DAOWCC010000102.1 GCA_030639665.1 Elusimicrobiota bacterium
TAAAAAAATCTAAAAAAATAGCCGCCGGGGCCGTAAATAAATATATGGCGGGTGATATTGAAAGCGCCCAAACGGATTTTAAAAAAGCGATAAATATAAATCCCCGCAATATGGAAGCTCAAATCAGTATGTGCTCAATAATTTCGGCGCAAAAAAAATTCAAAGAAGCGTTAAAATACTGCGATGCCGGCGTAAATATAGCTCAATTTCCCGATAAACATTCCCTAATTCTTCCGGGGATATTGGCGGATACATTGTTTCTGCGCGCTGAAATATATGGCAATATGAAAAAATACGAAAAAGCCAAGCTCGATTTTAAAAAAGCTTTAAAAATCGCGCCTGTAAACTGGAAAGATATTGAAAAAGCCAAGAAGGGACTGGAAAAAATTAAGGTGCCGGCAAAAGTTCCGGGAAACCGTGAAATTGAGGGTTATTGACAATTTTGACCTTTTGTTCTAAACTACTCTATACAGTTATACTTATATTATTATTTAATTTTTATTCAATAAGGGATGACTCCATTTGCAGGAGAAGTTTAGTGAGTGTTTCGACTAAATGTCGGAAAATGACATAGTTTTGTGATGTGAGCGGGATATTAATTGCCCTGACAAAGTAAAAAGCGCCTGCCCGCCGAAGTCGTAGTGGCGGGCGAAAATAGGGGGTTTTATGGAAAATGAAAGAATTCTAATCATTCAATTTCAATTGACAAGGTTCAAAGTATTGGCGCTTTTGACGGCATTATTCATTTGTTTTCATCCCAAATTGCTAGGTTCTGAGCAATTGACCCTTACCACTTACTATCCGTCGCCCTATGGCGGATATGCCAAGCTTCTCACTACGGATCAAACCGTTTTGGCCAGAGATGGCGGGGCTGTTGGAGTGGGAGGATACAACACAGTAACAGGGGCGTCAACAAAACTGGCTGTTAAGGGCAATGTGGGTATCGGCACATCAGCGCCAAAGAATAAATTAGACATAGGGGGCGGAGCGGTTATTGGAGCGGCTTATTCCGCCATAGACACGGCACCGAGTAATGGACTTTTAATTCAAGGCAATGTGGGTATCGGTACAACAGCGCCAAAGAATAAATTAGACATAGGGGGCGGAGCGGTTATTGGAGCGGCTTATTCCGGCACAAAGACAGCTTCGAGCAATGGACTTTTAGTTCAAGGCAATGTCGGCATAGGAAGGAGTCCTTCTTATCCTTTGGATATTAAAGGGGATGTGAGAATTACATCTCTAAACTTTTCCTCACCAGGCATATTGCGCGGTTTGTGTACAGCTCGGAGGTATAGAGAAAATAGGCCAAGCAGATGTCGCTTTGGTGAAAAAATTATAGGTTATTATGGGGATGGTAATGTGCAAGTATATGGTTTTTTGGCGGCGGACGGAAGTATGAGCGGTACGGGAACATATATAACGATGGGTCAAGATTGGAACGGAACGATGATTTGTTGCAAAATAGAGATTGATTAATCGTAGGGAGAAAAAATTGAAACATTCGAAAGATGAAATTTTATTAAAATCCGATTTACGAAAGTATTCTTTGGATGACATAAGATACGCGGCTTATTCCGTTACGGATGAGGCTCATGTAGAGCTGAAGAAGTCGAATTTGAAAACAATTGAGATTTCTTTTAAGCGAAAGGGAAAGGTTTCTCTCAAAAATACGGTGAAGCGGTTTACCGATGAACTTAAAAATGAAAAAATCCGCGCGGATATATTTAAAAATAACGCGGAGCTTAGAGAGCATTTGATTCTTAAGGCCTTGTCTTCTGAAGAAAAGCCTCAGCCGCAAACGGATGACGCGGGTTTAACGCCCGAACAGGAAAAAGAGCTGGATGAGCTTATCAGCCAAGTGGAGGAAGAAATAAAAAAAGAATCTTCCGGCCGTAAAAATGCGGATCCGTTGGGAATAAATCAGACATGGGAAGAAAAAAATGCCGGTAAAAGAAAAAAAAGTAAAAAATAAAACAAAAGCAGTAAGCGCTTACGGAGCTGTTGCCGATAGCCGTTGGCGGAAAGTTTCGGGCAAATATCTTTTAATCAATGATTTTGGCAATTTTGAATATTTAAAATCGCCGGATTTTGATAAGTGGCTTAAATCCAAATTACCTAAAAAATCCAAAGTTTTTGAAAGTTTGGCTGAAAAAGGTTTTATTAGAACCCATATGGATTTTGATAAGCTGACTGAAAAGTGGAGAAGCGCCAATAGTTATCTTTTTGCCGGAACGGGTTTGCATATTTTTGTCATGACATTAAGGTGCAATCACACCTGCGTGTATTGCCAGTCAAGCGCGATTGATTCTTCCAAGAAAAATACGGATATGTCTTATAGAACGGCTAAAGCTAGTGTGGATTTTGCTTTTAAAAGTCCGAATCCGACAATTACGATAGAATTTCAGGGAGGAGAACCTCTTTTAAATTGGGATGTCTTAAAGAAAACAGTGACCTATGCCAGAAGCGTGGAGAAAAAAACAAAAAAGAATTTAATCATCGCTTTGGTTTCCAATTTTTCTTTAATGACTGAAAAGAAGGCGAAGTTTTTGCTGGAAAACGAAGTTTCCATTTGCACTTCTTTGGACGGGCCGAAAAATATTCATGATAAAAACAGGACATATGGCAAAATGAGTTCATATGCCGTGACGGTGAAATGGCTGAAATATTTTAAGCGCGAGCATGATCGTCAAAAGAATGAAAATTACAGAATATTTAAGCCCAGCGCCCTTCTTACGGTTTCAAAGCGCTCGTTGGCTTTCGGCGAGAAAATCGTAAATGAGTATGTCGCGCGGGGTTTGGAAGATATTTTTATAAGGCCTTTGGCGCCGCTTGGTTACGCGAAAAAATATTGGGATAGTATCGGTTATTCCGCCGACGATTTTATTTCTTTTTACAGGAAGACTCTGCATCACATAGTCAAGCTTAATGCCAAGAAAGTCATAAGAGAAAAAATGGCCATGATGATACTGGATAAAGTGTTAAACGCGCATGATCCCGGTTATCTTGATATGAGATGCCCCTGCGGCGCTTCAATAGGCCAGATAGCTTATAATCATAATGGTGATTTGTACACCTGTGATGAAGGAAGAATGGTAGGCTGGAGCGGCGATGAAATATTTAAAGCGGGTAATGTTTTTAAAGATTCATATTCATCCCTTATGAGTAGTCCGGTAACCAAAGGATGTGTTTTATCTTCGAATCTTGAACAGCAGCCTTTGTGTTTCCGCTGCGCGTATAAGCCTTATTGCGGAGTTTGTCCCGTTTATAATTACGAAGTTCAACAAAATCTTTGGGGCAATATGCCTTCCAATGACAGATGTAAATTATTTATGGGCATATTTGACACAATATTTGAGTTGCTTGCCAAACCAAAGGAAGCGGCAATTTTAAGAAAATGGGTGCAAAAATGAAAAACGACAATAATATGAAGATCTTTGTTCTTGATGAAGAAATATATTCCAAAGAAGCTATTGCTTTGGCGGCTTATGTTTACGCGGATAAGGCGGAAATAGAATATAAAAGAAAAAAAGGAAAAATTGAGATTAAGTTTGAATCGGATGAATCGAGCGATGAAAGTATTGCAGATGACTTCGTTAACGAGATTTTAAATCAGCAATGCAGAATAGATTTGACTAAGAAAAATTCTCGGGTGTCCACCATAATAGTAACAAAGGCCCTGTTATCTGCGGCCGGAGAACATACTGTAAGGGGTTGATTATTTATGAAAAAAGGTTTGATATTAATAACGGTTATTCTTTTTGCATTGATTCTCATTTTAAGATATGTGGAGGAAAAAAGCGGAAGAACGGAAAAAAGCGGCGCTGAAATTCAAGTTGAAAAAGGCGCTCAAGGCGTTTTTTTGCCCAAAACAAAGGAAACTACCGATATGGGTGATGAGCGAGAGGAAAATTATGATAGCGGGCTTGTGTCATATGACGACCCGATTACATTGTCGGAGGGCGAGGGTTTTGAGAAGGCGTGCGATAAGGGATCTATCAAGGACATATATATCGCCCATGGTAAAATTTGGGGCTATACAGTGGCTAGTTCAAGAGGTTTCAATGAAAGTGAAAGCGAAGCTATTTACAGTCGTTTAGCTCAATATACGGCATGCAGGGCGGCGGCACAAAGAAGTATAGACTATTGCAATAAATTACCGGCCGGATTAAAAAAGGTGGGTGAAGCGCATAGCGTTCCGATGCGGGCAAGCGCTTATTATGAGTGCGTCGAGACTGTAAACAGGGTTATTTTTTCCGATTTTATGGCGGGGAACGCGAAAGAAAAATCATCCTGCGATTTGATTTTAGCGGGGCAAGCCTTTGAGGGAAAACCCATGTCCGACGATATTTTTTGCAAGGCCGCGGGCAAGGGACTCGTGAATATGTGCATGTCTTTTAAAGACCAAGGGGTTAAAGGCGATGAAGCAACTTTAAAAATGTGTTTTACCCATTTTCCAAGGACATTAAGCGATTGCAGTTCAAAAAATTGTAAAAGAAGATATAAGCTTTACACCGCTATCAAAAACAAAAAATACAAAGAGTGTCCAAGGGAATATAAAGACATATGCCGAGCTTATCTTTCAAAATCAACCAAACCCTGCCATAAATTGGCGGAAGATCTTTCTGAAACATATTGCGATTTTCTTAAACGGGTTAATAAAGTTACCGGAAACGCGCCGGGCATGAGTGATGAAGATATAAAACACCATGCCGCTCAACTGGAAGCGGAAGCGATAGCGGAGAGAAAACTTAAAGAACAAGAAAGGCTTCAAGCGGAAAGAGATAGGAAAGAAAACGAACAGATAACCAAAGAGATTAACGCGCGAGTTAAGAAACTCTTAGGGAAAGAATAGCGGCTTGAAGTTCGAAATAGGTTCAATGGGCGCGGAAATTGTATCGAATGTTTTTGTACAATTGAGTTTTAAGCGAGGAATTTTATGAAGAAAAAAAATAAAAAAGGCAGAATAAGCAAAAACATAAAAATGTTTTTGAACAGTGAAGAAGGCAAGATGCTTGATTCGGATATTGTTAAAACCGGGCTTGCTCTTGGAATTCTTGGCGGAGCCATAATGGATGCGGGCGTGGCTCATGGCGTGATTCATTCGAATTATTTCAAAGCCACCTACCATGTAAGCCATCAAAGCCATGGTTCGCACGGCTCGCACGGCTCACATGGTTCCCATCACTCTCATGGCTCGCATAGCTCTCATGGTTCCCATGGTTCCCATGGTTCCCACGGTTCCCACGGTTCCCACGGTTCCCACGGTTCCCACGGTTCTCACGGCTCACACGCGCGCGGCGGCTGGTGTTGAGCTCTATCGCGCAATCGATTATCAAGTTTAAAATTTTTTCAGGAAGGATGGTTTTAATTTAAGATTTTTTAATCCGCCAATCATAACTTTTGAAGTGTAAAAAGTTTGTCTTATTGAGTTCCAAAATCCAAGAGGTGTTTTTATTTTGTCTTTTGAGAAAGCGGCTCCGTAAAATTTCAGTTTTTGCGATTCGTTTGGAAAAACATCTTCAAAATCCTCGTTGAACAATTTCTTAAAATCTTTAAAACGAAGTTCCCCCGTATTGCTGAGTTTTTCAATAGCGAAATAAATCATTTCATCTTTCAATGTTGTTTGAATTCCTCTTTCAGCAGGAAGAAAGCCTTTATTTAATGATGTTTTATAGTTTTTCCAAGAAACGATATTTATATATCTAAACGCGCTCCAAGCTCTTGAAATGGCTCCCGGCCCCAAACCCAAAATGGATTTTTTTAAACATAAGTCGGTTGTCTGGATGTTTTTGGATTTATGAGTACGGCCCATAGAATCGGAATCTATTTTTATATAACCCAGAGCGTTTAAAAAGCGAAAAGCTTTTTTTCGCGTTTTTTCTATTTTTTCGTAATTGGGTTTTTCTCCACCTTGAATACTGTGAATGGTATAAGGAGTTGAAATGAAAGAATTTATGTGTATTTGATCGGGTTTGAGTTTTGAAATTATTTTTAAATCGCTTAGGAAGCTTGTTTCATTCTGGCCGGGAAGTCCGCATATTAAATCTATGTTTACTTCTTTAATGTCGGCTTTAAGCAAAACGGCGTAGGCTTTTTTTATTTCGTTGAAATTTTGCCGTCTTTTTATTTTTGTAAGAACTTTTTCATCCATGCTTTGAACTCCCAAGCAGACGCGGCTGACCTTATGTTTTTTGAAGGCTTCTACTTTTTCTCTGTTTATGTCTTGAGGATGAATTTCCAGTATAATCTGGCGGGTTTTTTTTAGATTAAATTTTAAATTTAATAATTGAAAAAATTTATTTATTTGAGGGGGATTCATCAGGGAAGGCGTTCCTCCTCCTATATAAAGGGTTTCAAAGGCTCGGTTTTTAAATATGCCGGAGTACGCGCCGGCTTCTTTTTCCAAGGTTTTGAAATAATCCTCAAAAAAACCGTCAATTGTTTCTTGATTATTTCCGACGCAAACAACGGGAAGAAAACAAAATACGCATTTTCTTCTGCAAAAGGGGATGTTTACGAAAAGGCCCATATCCGAATTATCCAAAAGAGTTTTTTCCCAAGCCTTTTTTATTTTTGCCTGGCTTGGCTCCAGTTTATTCCAAGAGCCGAACGGCGGGTATTGTTCACTGTATCCCGTATAGTCCAATTCTTTTAATTTATCCAGGATTTTATCGAAAATTTTATGGTTAATGGATATCATTTTTTGCTAAAAGTTTTATTTCCTTTAGGGGAATATATTGCTAACATATTTACAAGAGTTTCTAGAGATAATTCTATATTATTTAAGGGTAAATTATAAAATGCCGGCTTTTTACGAAGACAATCTAAAATATATTAATAAAAGATTTAAAAATATCGATTCGCGAGCGATAGGCGATAGAATAAAAAACATACAATGGCCTATTTGGAAAAAAGCCAAGGTCTGCGAAGTAACGGTAAATTCAATATGCAATAACAGATGTTTGTTTTGCTATAACAGCGAGAAAGATTTTAATTTTCCCGAAGCTGATTTTAAAACCATTTGTCGTTCCTTATATGAGGGAAGAGCGCAAGGCTGTTGGATAGCGGCCATTATAGGCGGCGAGCCTTCCTTAAATAAGGATATCGGAAAGATTGCCTCTTTTGCCAGAAAAATAGGCTATGATTGCGTTAAAATATGCACCAACGGGCTTAAACTTTCGGACAAGGCTTATACCAGGCATTTGGCTGAAAGCGGTTTTAATATGTTCGATATTTCCATACATGCTCATAATGGGAAAATTCACGATAAGCTTGTAAATTCCAAAGGGGCTTTTTCACTCATCATGAAAGCCGCCGAAAATGTAAAAGATCTTTCCATGGAACTTGGAACAAATCAAGTTGTCAATAAACTTAACTATAAAGATTTTCCCGAATTTTTCAAAATGGCTTATATTGATTTGGGTATAAACTACTACAATATAATTTATTCCCATTATCGCGGGATGATGTGGAAAAATAAAATCGCCCTTAAACTTCCCATCGCGAAAACCGTTGGAAAAATAAAAAAAGGATTTAAAATAATAGAAGAACTTAAAATGCCGGTTTTTTCCAGAATGCTGGTTAATTTTCCTCCCTGCTTGTTTCCAGATTATCTTAATATTATTGCCGATTGGGAGTCTGATGAAAGCATTGGAGATCCTCTGTTGCTTCCCGGGGGAGAAACGGTAAATATGTCTCAAATGAAAAACGAGCAGGCCAAGAAGCCCGCGTCTTGCGAAAAGTGCGCTTTAAATGACAGGTGCAGGGGCGTGGATACGGAGTATCTGGAGCTTTTTGGAGAAAAAGAATTTAAGCCGATAAAAAACAAGAACATTAAAAATTATTTTAAAACGATGTTTTAGGTCTTTGTAACGGAATATTAATGTTTAGCCCCAAAAAGCAAAAGACACATAACACGAATTAAACGCAGAGTTCGTAGAGAAATTCTCTGAGAACGCAGAGTGGGCTACTCTATCGTGTTGTGTGTTGGCAGGACACGCATTAGTGTTCAAGAATAAAAAACTCAGCGGACTCCGCGTAAAATTTCCGTGTGCTCTGTGTTAAAGAAAGTTGTTTAGTGTTCTTTGCGGCTTTGTGGGAGATTGAAATACTTAAATAATCACACAAAGGCACGGAGACACAAAGAAAAGTTCTCCGCTAAAAGCGGGGTGGAATTTTAATGATATTCAATAAAGAGATAAACAAATTTAAAATAGCCTTGACATCCGATTGTTGTTTGAGATGTTCACATTGTTTTATTGATAAAGATTTGAAGGAAAAAACAAATCTTGCCATGTCGGACAAGGTCCTTAATATTTTTATAAATTCGAAAGGAAAAAAGAAGATACTTGAAATTTATGGCGGCGAGCCGCTTTTAGAGTTTAAATTGTTAAAGAAAATTGTGGCTTTAGCTCAAAAAAAAGCCTTAAAAAAGAAAAAAGAACTTTTTGTGTCGGTGGCCAGCAATGGAGTTCTCATTAAACGCAAGCATCTGGCTTATATGGCCGAAAACAATATAAGGCTTTCCATAAGCCTTTCAGGGACAAAAGAAACTCATGATATGGTTAGAAAGTTTCCGGGAGGCGAGGGCAGCTATATCGAGATAAAGAAAAAAATTCCCGATATACTGGCAAAACTTGGCGAAAAACTGCATATTATTTTTTGTGTTCATCCCTTGAGAAGTTCCTTTGTGTATGAAGATTTCAAAGCGCTTGTGGGTATGGGGATTAAAAACATAGGCATAGAATGCGTGCA
>DAOWCC010000146.1 GCA_030639665.1 Elusimicrobiota bacterium
CCAAAAGGGGAGAATATACAATTATCATGAAATAAAAACCGCTCTCTTCGGCATAGACGCGGGAACAGGCATTATAAATCCGGCTGTCATAAACGCCCAAATTCTAAGTTCGCGCCCCGATGACCTTGCTAACTCCGGTTTTCTTAGATTCTTTTCAAGACGGCAAGGGGAAAACAAAGAAGTTAAATCTCAGCGGCTTAAAATTAAAATTCTACCTTTGCCCGAAAAAGGAAAACCCGCTTCATTTAACGGCGCGGTGGGCCATTATAAGATTTCAGCCGCTCTTGAAAGAAAAGAAGTAAAAGCGGGGGAGGCAGTAAATCTGATTCTGACAATAAGAGGACAAGGCAATCTAAAAACAATCACTATGCCCGATCTCCCTGAAATGTCAAATTTCAAAATATATGACACCGTAACCTCTCTTGAAATGAATAAAAAAAATGATATTGTGGGCGGCCGGAAAGTTTTCACGACCATAATGATGCCCAGAATAAGCGGCGAATATAAAATAAAACCGATAAAATTTTCTTTCTTTAATCCCAAGACCAAAACATATACCGAATTAAAAACCTCTCCTCTTAAAATAAAAGTATCCAAAGGCCTTGCCATAGCCTCATCCACCAATTATTATCAAAGCGCGACTCAGAACCAGACTCAAATAAAAACAATCGCGAGCGACATCCATTATATCCTTGAAAATAAAAAAATTCCATTCTCTCTTAAACTATCTCAAAAGATAGCTTCGGCCCTCTGGCTTAATTTCACTTTCCTTCTAATTTTAGCCGGCTCTCTTTCATTCGCTTATATTAACGGCTTAAGACTGAAAAACCCCGACCTTTTAAGAAGCAAAAGAGCTTATAAAAAAGAGTTGAAAGAAATACATAAGGCAAAAGTCTCCACTCAAGAGAAAGATTATTCAAATGCCGTTTCATTGCTTCATAATTCATTAAACGCTTATCTCTCCGCCAAACTGAAAAACAATATCGGTTCTTTAACGATAAAAAAAACCATCGCCCGCATAAAAGAAAAAAATCCGAATATAAGCGATAGCGCGGCTGAAGAATTGAAAGGCTTATCGGATGAATTGGAAATGCTGCGTTTTGCTCCATCATCGTTAAATAAAGAGAAAATTGATATTCTAATTGGAAAATATGAAAAGACGCTGAAAATTTTCGAGAAGGAATTAAAATAATGAGAAATAAATCAGCGCGACAGCTCGACCATACTACTCTAACAAGCTTCGGAAAGGCAAGCAGCTCGACAGCTCGACAAAACAAGCTTTTTTACTGCCAAACTTTAAAATCCGGCTACAAAAAACTTTTCCTGTTTTTTCTTATTTTTTCTCTCTTGCCCGTGGCAACTCTAAAAGCCAATGAAGCGGTCTCATTTTATAAAAATGAACAATTCAGTCAAGCTTTTGAAATTTATGAAAAGAAAAACATAGCCGAACCCGATAACCCCTATACGCTATACAATATGGGCAATTGCCAATTTAGAATGAAGAATTTAAGCCTCTCGGTTCTCTACTACGCGAAAGCCTTCAATCTGCTTCCAAGAAATACCGATATCCGTTATAATCTGGAATTTGCCATGAATCAAACGGGGCAAAAACTGGTTCAGGACGGAACGCCTTTGCTATTGCATAAAATATTCTATTATTTCGCTCTCAGTGAATTGAAAACGATGACTTATATTATTTTCTGGCTTTTATGCTTATTATTGTCAGCGGCCATTTTGAAAAGAAATATCCGGTCTAAAATCTGGCCGCCTTTCATCTATTCAATCGCCATTTTCGCGGTTCTTTTTATTTGGGGCACAATGCGCGCGAGTTCCCGTTTTGAAAATGCCGCCGTAATTATGGAGTCGGACACGCCCATTTTAAGCGGCCCCGGAAAAAATTTTAAAACCTATGCCTCATTGCCGGCGGGCAGATTGATTAAAATAACCGATATCCCCGGCAGTGTCTATGTCCAAATAGGCCTTCCCGAAGAAGGGCTGAAAGGCTGGGTAGAAAAAACAGCCCTCAAAAAAATATAAAGTACAATTAAAGAAAACTCCACGAATAATTACCACGCGCATTATGATATAATTCGAATTGTAAATAAAAGCGCTGATTTTAATTAAACTTTAGGGGGAACAATGAATATATTAAAAAACTTGATGCATTTAGGTTTGGGAACATTTGCCGTTACTAAGGAAAAAGCGGAAACTCTAGCCAATGAATTAATAAAAAAAGGGGAAATCACTAAAGGCGAAGGGCAAAAACTAATCGATCATTTAGTGACAAAAGGCAAGAAAAATAAAAAAGAAATTGAAAGCCATATTGAAAAAACCCTTAAAACAAATCTTCACAAACTGAACATTCCGACAAAAAAAGAAGTCAATGAGCTTAAAGCCGAAATTAAAGCCCTGAAAAAGAAATTAGGTAAATAAGCATTGTCATACGTTTTACTATGGAAATTTAAGTGATTACGCACGGCATTAACAGAAAATTCCGCGATATTCAAAGATTGCAACAAATCTTGAGTCTTTTAACCAAATATGGTTTTGGTTATATTGTTGATCATTTGGATATGGAAAACAATCTTTTAAGCAAAAAGATTGTAAAAATCACAAGAGCCAAAACCCCTGATTTACTTAATCTATCAACAGCCGAGAGACTCCGCAAGATATTGGAAGAACTGGGCCCCACTTTCATAAAACTTGGCCAAATTTTAAGCGTGCGTCCTGATTTAATTCCTACGGAATTTTGCGATGAATTTGAAAAATTGCAAAATGACGTTCCCGCTTTTGACTTTGAACAGGTCAAAGAAAAAATTGAATATGAATTAAAAGAACCCCTAGGCAACTTATTTTCCAATTTTTCCGTTAAGCCCATAGCAGCGGCTTCACTTTCACAAGTTCATTTTGCCGAATTAAAAACCGGTGAAAAAATCGCCGTAAAAGTCCAAAGACCGGGAATTAACAAAACTTTAATGGCTGATTTGGATATTTTGCGCATATTGGCGGAACTGGCGGAAAAACATTTTACAAACGGCAAACTTTACAACCCGGTTAAAATTGTCGATGAATTTACAAAAACAATCTTAAGAGAAATAGACTTCACTATTGAAGCTAGAAACATTGAAAAATTCAGAAGAAATTTCAAAGAAGATGATTCTGTATACATCATGAAAATTTTTACTCATCTATCCACAAAAAAAATATTAACGATGGAAAGGATAGATGGAATAAAAATAAATAAATTCAAAGAAAGCAAACACCACGATTCTTTGGATGAAAAACAAATAGCAATTAACGGCGCTGATATTATTTTCAAACAAATTTTTACGCATGGTTTTTTTCACGCGGACCCTCATCCTGGAAATATTTTTATTCTAAAGAACGGACAGATTGCCTTTTTGGATTTTGGCATGGTCGGACGTATTAGCCAAACAATGAAAAAAGGTTTATCAGACATTTTAATTAGCATTATTGATCGAAATGCCAGAGGACTTGTTGAAGCGTTTGTTTCAATGGACACGCTTACAAAAACCACTGATCTTGAGCAATTGGAAATGGATCTGACTGATTTTGTGGACAATTATTATGATATCCCTTTAAAAGACTTAAAGATGGAAGTTTTCTTTCCCGACATAATTTCCATAATATCTCAAAATCACATCAATATTCCTTCCGACTTCTTTCTTTTAAGCAAAGTTTTGATAACCATTGAAGGCATAGGCAAAAAATTGAATCCCGATTTTAACGCGGTTATTCAAACCAAACCCTTTGTAGAAGAATTACTAAAGGAAAGATATAGCCCTGCGAATTTGTCAAAAGCCATAAAGGATTTTGTAAAAAACTTATATTTATCGGCAAATTTATTTCCAAAAAACTTTACGGTAATCTTGGAAAAAATCAAAAGAGGGACATTAAGAATTGAATTTGAACATCGAGGCTTGGAAAATCTGATTCATATATTGGATAAAATCAGCAATAGAATTTCTTTTAGCATGATTATCGCGGCATTAATCATAGGTTCATCCATCATAATGCGCACAGATAAAGGCCCGACATTGGGCATAATCGGCTTTACAGTGGCGGGAATAATGGGCTTATGGCTGGCCATAGCAATATTGCGTTCAGGCAAAATGTAAAAGACAAGCTAAAAATTAAGAAAGCGGTTGGTGGAAAAGCGAAAAATTTATGGATAAAAATAAAAATATTCTTTCAAAAGCTTGGAAAAATTATGAAGCCGGAAATTATAAAAAAAGTGAGTGTTTTTTCAAAACAGCCCTGAAAAATGAAAAATTATCCAAAAACCGCGATAATGTTTTATTCAGCTACGGCTATACATTAACGGCTTTAAAACACTTTGATAAAGCTGAAAAAATATACAAAGAACTTTTCAAAAAACACCGCTCTCATATTTATATTCATCAATTGGGCATGGTGCAGCGAGAAGCAAAACATTATGAAAAAGCTTTGAAATTATACTTAAAAGAAAAAACGATGATTGACAAAAAGGATAATTTGGCAAAAGCGATGAATTTATACGAATTGGGCAAAAATAATGAATTACTCGGCAATCTTGCCAAAGCAAAAAAATACGCCGATAAATGTATTCAAACTTCAAATAAATGTGATGATTCTATTATGAAAGCCTGCGCTTACAGACTGGCGGGAGATATAGAAAAAAATAAAAATATTATTAACGCTATCAATTCCTATAAAATGGCAAAAAAATATTTTGATACCGGAAATGACAAAATAGGCGCCAAAGAGATTACTTCCATAATAACCGATTTAAAAAAGAAATCCCGCAAATAATTATTAGCACACTACCACGAAAGACTGAAAGCACGAAATATATTTTAATTTGTTTCGCTGTTTTTCGTGTCTTCCCAATTTTTGCGCTTTCGTGGTTGCTTTTAAATATTGAAATTCCCCGCCAATACAACG
Source organism: Elusimicrobiota bacterium (assembly GCA_030639665.1). Classification (GTDB taxonomy): domain Bacteria; phylum Elusimicrobiota; class Elusimicrobia; order Elusimicrobiales; family UBA9959; genus JAKLQJ01. The sequence goes on from DAOWCC010000146.1 coordinate 4,945, forward strand.
CGGCGGGCAGGCTGTTACGCTAAATTAGGCAAAGCACTTGTCCGCCGATGCAGTAGTGGCGGAAGCTTTGCAACTACAATTCTACTCTCTCATTTCTGCTCTCTGCTCTCTCTCCTTATTATGGTAAATATCTAAGGGCTTCCTGGGAAAGACTATTCACTAGCTAAATTACTGATTTTGAGCCGAAACAAGAAGTGAGGAACGAGGTCGTTCGTATAACTCACGACACCTGCTTGCGAAGCGTATTTATGATGGCGCTTACCCTGACCACCTCCTTAGCGGCATAGCCGCTCTTTTTATCGGCGGCGCTCTTATTGCGTCGCAAGGAGGTGGTCGGGTTATAGCGCCATAAGCAAGTGGTAGGATAATTCGGCTTTTTGTTTATCCTGTCAAAATCCCCCTAACCCCCTTTGCAAAAGGGGGAAGGATTACGCCCCTCTTTAACAAAGAGGAGTGGACTGGGCTTTCAGAGGACCACTATGCCTGCCCGCCAAGGTAGTAGTGGCGGGGACACCCATCAGTGTTCAAGTGGACTGGGCTTTCGAAAGGACTGCTATGCCTGCCCGCCAAGGTAGTAGTGGCGGGGACACCCTACAGTGTTCAAGCGATTCTGTAAACTTACAGACTTCAGGAATACTATACTCTATTCTCTCTATCTCCTATATACCATATGCTCATATTTTAAGTAAAATATGAGCATATGAAAATAGCTATAGCCGGTGATCACGCGGGGTATCCCCTTAAAGAGCAAACCATAGAAATAGTTAAAAAACTCGGTCATACTCCAATAGACCTCGGAACTGATTCTCCCGACATATCAGTGGATTATCCCGATTTTGCCGAAAAAGTCGCCCTTGAAATAAACTCGGGCAAAGCTGAAAGAGGCATAATAGTCTGCGGCAGCGGCGTCGGCGCTTGTATAGCGGCAAATAAATTTAAAGGCATAAGAGCGGGACTTTGCCATGACACCTATTCCGCGCATCAAGCGGTGGAACATGATGATATGAACGCCCTTTGCATGGGCGCCCGCATAATAGGCATCGCCCTTGCCGAAGAAATAATCACGGCTTTTTTAAACGCCGAATTTTCAAATGAAG
>DAOWCC010000141.1 GCA_030639665.1 Elusimicrobiota bacterium
GTGGCATTTCTTTCGGTCAAAAGATTATCGGAACCATGAAGGCCTAAAAAAGTGGCCCTTTCGGGATCATACATCAATATTGTGGCCAAATACTGGCCAAATACTTCATTGAGCTTGGTATTTTCAAGAGTGCCTTGAATTTCCTGGGTGGTGAGAATATCTTCAAAAGCGCAAAACAACGGCTGACTTAAAAACAAAACCGAAAAAACCGCGATTAGTATTGATTTCATTTTTACACTCCTCAATAAAGCGACGAAAACATAGTTATCGGCCTATATGCCTATTTCTTGTTTTCTATGCGCCTGCCGCCTGCCACTTCCGGTTGACTGCTTCAATACATGATTAAAAACTTCTTGTATCGTGGAAACGGGAATAAGACGCATTTTTTTTCTGATTTCATCGGGAATTTCTTCAAGGTCCTTCATATTGCCTTTGGGATAAATAGCCGTCATAATATTTTCCCTATATGAAGCTATTATTTTTTCTTTCAGTCCTCCAATCGGAAGAACTTTTCCGGTAAGAGTCATTTCACCCGTCATGGCAATATCTTTTTTTACCGGTCTCTTGGAAAGCAAGCTCGCTAGCGCGGTGGCAACGGTGATTCCGGCTGAGGGACCGTCTTTTGGCACCGCCCCTTCGGGAACATGAACATGAAAATTATGTTTTTGAATATATGAATACGGCGTAAACTCCAAAGATTTAACATATGAAAAAGCCGTTTGCACTGACTCTTTCATAACATTGCCGAGTCTTCCCGTAAGCACAACTTCGCCTTTTCCGGGATAGGAAATCGTCTCAATGGTAAGAAGCTCTCCGCCCTGTTCCGTCCACGCCAGACCCGTGCTGACGCCTACTCCGTTGGGGGAAACCTTTTCATGAGCGTGTTTGGGAATACCTAAAAAATCCGTAAGATTATCGGAATTCACTTCCACTTTCTTAATCTTATGCTCCACTATTTTTTTAGCCGATCTTCTGGACATCGTCGCTATTTCCCGTTCAAGACTGCGAACGCCGGCTTCTCTGGCATAGCCCTTTATTATTTCGTCTATCGTTTTGTCATTTATTGAAAGGGAGCTTTCTTTTAAACCATGCTCTTTCAGCTGCCTCGGTATAAGATATTTTTTCGCGATTGCTATTTTTTCATCATGGGTATAGCCGTTAAATTCTATTATCTCCATTCTATCGCGCAAACTTAAAGGAATGCTTGCCAAACTATTGGCCGTGGCCACAAACATTACATGAGATATATCGAAAGGAACATCAAGAAAATGATCAGTAAATTCTCGATTTTGTTCGGGATCCAATACTTCAAGCAAGGCGGCCGCTGGATCACCGCGCCAATCCATACCCATCTTATCTATTTCATCCAAAAGAAATACGGGGTTTTTACTTTTCGCTTTTTTAATGCTTTGAATTATTCTGCCAGGCATGGACGCTATATAAGTTTTTCTATGTCCTCTTATCTCAGCCTCATCTCTTACTCCGCCAAGGGACATTCTCACAAATTTTCTTCCCATGGATCTCGCTATGGATTTCGCGATAGATGTTTTTCCAACGCCGGGGGGGCCCACAAAACAAAGAATCGGCCCTTTTAATTTTTTTGTAAGCTTGCATACGGCCAGATATTCCAAAACTCTCTCTTTGGGTTTTTTTAGTCCGAAATGATCTTCATCAAGCATTTTTCTAACTCGGTCCAGCTCCAGAATATCTTTAGTCTCGATATTCCAAGGCAAGGCTATAAGCCAATCCAAATATGTTCTTAAGACGGTGGATTCGGGAGAAAAGGGCATCATCTTTGATAATCTTGTAAGCTCTTTATCCGCGACTTTCGCGATATCTTTCGGCATTTTGGCTTTTTTTACTTTCTTTTCCAGTTCCTCTATTTCCCGCGTGAAATCATCTTTTTGATGAAGTTCCTGTTGTATGGCTTTCATTTGTTCATTCAAATAATGTTCTTTTTGGGAACTTTCAATTTGAGTTTTAACTCTGGAATGTATCTTTTGCTCTATGGTAAGTATCTCTGTTTCTTTGGCAAGAATTTGTATGATTCTTTCAATGCGTCTCTTAACATTCAGAATTTCCAAAACTTCCTGCCTGGTTTCAATTTCCACTAAAGCGCTCGCGGCTATGGTATCGGCGAGTTTGGAAGAATCATTTAATTGTTGAAGCATGGACGCTGAATCCACGGATATCTTGGTTCCCGTTTTTACATAATTTTCAAACACTTCCACGACATGCCGCATAAGAGCGGTCATCTCCGGTGACGCGTCCGCTATTTCCTCGGGATACTGCAAATCGGCTTTAAGAAATTTGGATTCTTTATTTGATGAAATTTTCAGTATTTTGGCCCTTTTAATACCCTGAAGAAAAACTTTCATGGTTCCATCGGGCATTTTTAACGATTGGGTAACCTTACTTAGCACGCCATAAGAATAAAGATCTTTCTGCATGGGATCGTTAATATCGATTTTTCTCTGTGAAACAGCCAATATATACTTATCGCCTTTAAGCGCTTCTTCAATGGCCATAACCGATTTTGACCTGCTTACCGAAAGAGGCAAAGCCATATATGGAAACATCACCACATCTCTTATCGCGATAACCGGTGTATTATCGGGGTACTTGATAATATCGTTTGCTTCCATATTTTTCACAGATTCTTTCTCTTTTTTGTTTGTCATAGCCCAATTCCCTTACAAAATATCTTTATTTTTAAACTAGTTTGTCGTTATGCCGGTTTTTTTGTTTCCGGCTTTTTAAAACGCGCGAGTTATTTCTTAACTTTCGCGCTATTTTTTATTTCTTTTTCAATTCCAGCACATTGTCAATTATGCCGTATTTCTTGGCTTCTTCCGAAGACATATAGAAATTTCTTTCCATGTCGGAATAAACCGCGTCGACGCTTTTACCGGTATGCTTGGCTAAAATGGCGGTAAGCTTGGCTTTATTGCTTTGCATTTCTTTGCTTTCAATCTCAATATCCGTCGCTTGTCCTGAAATTCCGCCGCCAAATATTAAAGGTTGATGTATCATTATTCTGGAATTGGGAAGAGCGAATCTTTTCCCTTTAGTTCCGGCCGCGAGCAAGAGCGCGCCGAAACTCATAGCCATTCCTATACAAATGGTAGATATGGGGGATTTAATATATTGCATCGTATCGTAAACGGCAAGACCCGCCGTAACAAGACCGCCGGGAGAATTGATATAAAGATTTATGTCTTTCTCATTATCGTCCGAATCCAAATACAGAAGCTGGGCGATAATCGTATTGGCTGAAGCGGTTGTAACCGCGCCTTCGGGATCACCCACAAAAATTATTCTATCGCGCAAAAGCCTTGAATAAATGTCATATCCTACCATCGCTCCTTGATTCCACTTCTCTATAATAGTTGGCACAATCATATTATCCTCCTTTAAACTGTAGCGGCCGCATTACCATGCGGCATATTTTCGGCGATTAACACTTGTCCGCCGATACTATGTGGCGGAAATCGCCCGTTACTAATTTATTTCTTCCTTGACGGAAGTTTTAGCTTTAACAAATTCCATGGTTTTGTTTTCTCTTAATGTAGCGGTAATATACTCTTTTCTTTTTCCAAAGACATCCTTTATTTGTTCTTTCTCTTTTTCCGTAGGAACGCTTGCGAGCGCCTTATCAAGTTCCGCTTGCAAATCCTTTTCAGTAACTTCGATTTTTTCCTTTTCGCCGATATTATGCAAAATGTAAGCAATGCGCAGATTTCTCTCAGCCATGGGCTTTAATTTCTCAACGAGCGTTTCATCTTTGACTTTTCCTTGAGTATCTCCCATTCTTTTTTTGAACATTTCCATAAGATCCTTAGTCTCTTGCTTTATAAGAGTGGGGGGAAGTTCAAGTGTGTTTTTTTTCAACAACTCTTCCTCAATCTGAACGGTAAAATCTTTTTCCGTTTTATCACTTTCCGTGCGCTCAAGCATTTTCCGTATATTGGCGTTTAACTCCTCAATGGTTTTCACTCCGGCTTCTTTGAGGAATTTATCGTCTATTTCGGGTGATATTTTGGTTTTTATCTCGTTTATGGTAACTTTAAAATGCAATTTTCTTCCACCGGCTTCAGAATCAAACTCTCGAGTTTCACCCTTTTTTGCTCCCATAACATTGTCTACGAGCCCCGCTATTTGATTGGCGCCGGGATTGGCTATTTCAATTAATTCTCCCTTAGCGGAATTTTCTTCAAGTTTTTTTCCGTCTTCAAACGCCTCATAATCAAAGACAATATAGTGGCTTTTATCAATGACAACGGACTCGCCTTCAACAGCTTTCAAATAAGCGTTATAATCACGCACGCGTTTTAAATAAGTGTCAATGTCTTTATCACTGACTTTATGAGTTTTTTTTGTCGCTTTTATATCCTTATATCCCTTAACTTCAAACTGAGGCACGCATTCAAACTGTATTTCAATCTCAACGCTTTTCTCGGACTCAAATTTAACATTCTTAATCAGGGGAGTGACAACCGGAGTTATATTGTCCACTTTAAGCATATCGCTTATCGAAGCTTTTGCCGCCGCGTCCACAATTTCATCCTTGACCGCTTTGGGAAATTGTTCTTTAATCATATTTACCGGAACTTTTCCCGTTCTAAAACCGGGAAGAGAAACCGATGTTTGAAGCCTCACCAAAGCTTGTTGTTCAACGGTGTTAAAATCCTCGTCTTTAACTGAAACGATATAGGCGTATACACAGCCTTCCTTATTGGTTCTCTTAATTTTGTCATTTAATTTTAACGGCAAATTCATTGTAATCCTCCGATTGTAATTTCTTTTATTTTCTGGTTTGTTACAGTTTTGCATGGACGGAACTTGCTGCGTAAGCATGGTCATATTTTGCTTTGCAAAATCGCCCAGTGTCCGAAATAAACCTCCGACAGTCCACGCCCCTTACTTAAAATGAAGCATAGCTCTATTCCGAAACACGAACCTTTTGGTTCATCAAGTGCCGTGAACTATGTGAACGGCCTCGCTATTCACTTGGCGTTCACTCCGCTTCAAGTCCTTCAAAGAGCATGGACGGGGAGGGACTTGAACCCACACGCCAAAAGGCATACGGTCCTAAGCCGTACGCGTCTGCCAATTCCGCCACCCGTCCATTAAAAACAGTGTACAGAGAATAGAGATTTAAAAGGAAAAACTCCACAATATTCCCTATCCTCTATATGCTATTCTCTGTCTTCGTTTTTTTATGGGCCGTACGGGACTTGAACCTGTAACCTTACGCTTAAGAGGCGTCTGCTCTACCAATTGAGCTAACGGCCCATTGTTGTATTTTACATTATTATATGTTCTTTAGGCAAAGTTTGAAATTGAAAGCCTTGCCCCCACACTTAGTCTTTAAGAAATAAGTTCGAACGAAAATTAGTTAAGCTATTCAAAGGATATCTGATTTCACTTAAATTTTACCTTAAGTGTGGGGCTTGCGACTAAACCGCAGAATTGCTAAATTCTAAATATGAAAAAATTATCAGTTTTCCTTATGCTCCTGTTTATTTCACTTCCATCCTGTTTCTCCGCGGAAAAATTTGAAAATGAAGATATTTTATTAAAAAAAGCGCATTCTTCATGGCTTAACGGAAGACCGGAAGACGCGGCCGGAACGCTTAAATATATAGTTTTTAGAACAACCGACACAAAAAAATCCCTGGAGGCAATAGGCCATTTGTCCATAATTCTATCTGAACTCGGAAAACCTCAGGAAGCGCTCGCTTATCTGGCAAAAGCCGAAGTAATAAATTCCAGCAATCCCTATACCTATTTTGAAAAAGGCTGGAATTATCTGGCGCTTGAAGAATATAGCGAAGCGCGAACAGCCTTTGAAAAAGTCCTGCCGCTAACCGTCGCTCCCGATTTGGTGGCTCAAACAAGATTCGGCATGGGCATGGCTGAAATTGAATTAACCGGCCCCGAACACGCGATAAAAGTTTTTAAATCGGCTTATCATCGATTCCCGTATTTAATCTCACCCGCCACGCAAATGATCAGCAAATGTTTCGCGAAAATAAAAAAAAGGCAGCACTCCGTTATATTTTTAAAACAAGCCCTTGAATATGATCCTAAAAACATTCAGGCTATAATTGATCTCGCCTTTCTTTATGATACTGTGGGCTATTATATGCAAGCATGGCAAACATTTTACACTCTTAGGGAAATGTCTCCCGATGAACCTTTTTTTATCAAAAAAACGAAAAAACTTTCAAAACATATAAAAGGAAAAAAAGATAATCTTCTTTATTGGACAAGACTTGCTTGGCCCGTGCATAAAAATCCTTTGAAATTTTATGGGAAGAAAAAAATA